>DASWJH010000086.1 GCA_036397255.1 Nitrospiria bacterium | reverse complement strand
CCCATGAAAACGGGGAAAAGTCAACGAATGTTGATGAAGCGTACTCGAAGATGCGAAAACAGGCGGACATCTGCGCACCATGGCGGTTCCCTCTGTCCAAGTTCAATCTAAATGCGCATTAAAATACAGACTCTATTTAGTGTGGTTATTAAAAATAACTTCATTTATTTAAATGTGATTCTTGGCAGTAAGGTACCGGTGACAAAGAAACAGAATTTAGTGGTTTTAATTCCTGGATTCCCGCTTCTGCGGGAATGACGGGCTTGATTTATTGATGGTATTTCGGAGACACAACCCCAGTGCTTGCTTTCCATAAAACACTTAACTTCATTCCCTCAGTTTTTAATTGGGAACCTATTGATTTTGCGGGACTTCCTCTTACGTGGGAATGACGGCTGAGATTTATTCATGGTATTTCTGGGACAGATCATTGGATGAATTTTAATGTTTGGAAGTTGTAATTATCTAATAAACCTTTTCACGGAGAATTGAGAGGGCAAATGTCAAAAAGTAGTAGCAAGTCCAACCCCAAAAAGTCCACCAAACGTGTTTCCGAAGCGAAGGCGACTTTATCGGCAGTGGAAATGGGGGCGCGTCAGAGGGAGATTTCTGTTTCGGAGTTTTTTACCAAAAACCGGCACCTTCTTGGATTCGACAGTCCTCGAAAAGCCCTGCTGACCTGCGTCAAGGAGGCGGTGGATAATGCGTTGGATGCTTGTGAAGAAGCCGGGATTCTCCCTGACGTGGTCGTAAAATTGGATGTGGTATCAAACGGAGGTCCCCCTGTTGCACCCAGCCAGGCAACCCGTTTCCGGATTACGGTTATTGATTATGGGCCGGGTATCGTCCGTCAGCAAATTCCCCCCATTTTTGCAAAGCTGCTTTACGGGTCAAAGTTTCACCGTCTTCGCATGAGCCGGGGACAACAGGGGATCGGTATATCTGCTGCGGGCATGTACGCACAGCTGACAACCGGCAGACCCGTTCAGATTATCTCCCGAACGGGTGAGAAGACACCTGCACATTACTTTGAGGTCCAGATCGACACCAAAAAGAATGAGCCCCGGATTCTTGAGAAAAAACAGATAGACTGGGAAAATCACCGTGGAACCCAGGTGACCCTTGAGATCGAGGGCCGATACCAAAAGGGACGCGCGTCGGTGGAGGAATATCTGGAGCAGACCTCCATCGCAAATGCCCATGTTAAGCTGGTCTACATCACTCCGGAGGGGGAAACCAAGGAATATCCCCGGACCTACCACGAACTTCCCCCAACACCCCGTGAGATTAAGCCTCACCCCTACGGCATCGAGTTCGGGATGATGCTTAAAATGCTTCACGACACAAGGAGCCAATGGGTATCTGGATTTCTGTCCAGTGATTTTAGCCGTATTTCCCAGAATCTTGCCGAAGAGATCTGTAAAACCGCGAAAATCCCTCCCCATGCCAGACCCCGAAACATCCACGGACAGGATGCCGAAAATCTCTATAAGACCATACAAGCCACAAAGATTATGGCACCGCCGACCAATTGCCTCTCTCCTATTGGAGAAAAGGCGATTCTTTACGGTCTTTATAAACAAATTAAGGGGGAGTTTTATACGGCGGTGAGCCGCCCCCCCGCTGTCTATCGAGGAAATCCTTTTATTATTGAGGCAGGGTTGGCCTACGGCAAAGGGCCGGAAGAAGGGGGCAAGACCCAGGAAGAAAAAAAGAGGCCTTTTGCAGAGGGAGAGCATCAGAAGGGGGAAAGTGAACTAGCCCGCGTGATCCGCTACGCGAACCGTGTTCCGCTTCTATATCAGCAAGCGGCCTGCGCGACCTTCAAGTCCGTTCTTGAAACCACCTGGCGGAATTATGGGGTTTCCCAGTCCAAGGGTGCCCTTCCCGCGGGCCCCATGGTCATATTTGTCCATATGGCTTCGGTCTGGGTTCCTTTTACTAGTGAATCCAAGGAAGCGATAGCTGACTACGATGAAATCCGAAAAGAGATCCGGCTTGCTTTGCAGGAATGCGGGAGACGGCTTGGAATATTTCTTCGAAGGCGGGAAAGGGCCAAAAGCGAGTTCCGCCGTCGAAACATTTTTGAACTCTATATTGATGAAGTGGTGGAGGCCTGTAACCGACTGAAAGGGGGCAAACTGGCCAAAGAAAAGCTCAAGGAACAGCTTCAGAAGATTGCTATGAAACGGACAGGGGGAGAGAGAACCGATGAAGCCCTTGGGAAAACCGGGAGCGGACCAGAGGGCCTTCCTCATTCAATTATCATGACTCCGGAGGGTCTTGAAGGAGAGGTTCCAACCCTCCGTGAGGTTTTACCAGTGCAGGCCGAGCTTTTTGAAGAGGTGGGTCCCAAGAAGGGAAGATCCAAAAGATCTACACGATCTTTGGGTAAGGCCAAGACTTCCTCAAAGGGTGGAGGTAAAGGGGCAAAAGGAAGCCAGCAGGTCTCCAAGAGGAAAACCGGGCCCCAGACCGAAAAAACCAAAAAAAGCGCAACGCGCAGAAAGAAATAAGACATCATGGGCCAAAAAAAACAAAAAAAGGCTACGGTGGTTGAGAAAAAACTCATCGGAGTGGCGGATGTGGTCATCAACGCTGCCCAAAAGAAGAAAGACCCCACCCTTTCCATCCCCGTTCGCTCCCTCTCGAATATCACATTCAGCGAGCGAAAAGGCATTCTGGAAATGGGAAAAAAGAAACAGGCCCGGTCTTTTTTCAATGTAGGGATGGCCAAAAAGTTTATGCAGACCATTCTGGTTGCGGATGCCCTTTCCGAGCTTCAACGCGCGGACCTTACAACCTCTTTAAGGGAGATTTACTACCGTACGAAACACACCATTAAACACTCCCATGAAAATACCTTTGATACGCAAAATGAATCAGACCCCATTATCGAAGATCTGGAGGTGTCGTTGGAAGCCCTTCGGGAAGAGCTTCATGTTCGTGCCGAGAACGGGGGGAGTGTGGTAGGACCCCTGGTACTGGTAGATGACGGTGACCGGGTGGACTGTACTAAACTGGGGAAAGGGGGTTATTCGGTTCCATCTATTGTGGAACCGGAATACCTCGAGATTAAAAAATGCACGGCGGATTTCGTACTTCTCGTTGAGAAGGGGACCCAGTGGAACCGGCTCTCTGAAGATAAGTTTTGGCGTCGGTACAACTGTATCCTTCTTACCGGAAACGGGCAGCCGCCCCGAGGCGTTCGGCGTCTCGCCCGGAGGTTGAATGAAGAAAAGAAACTTCCGGTCTATGTCCTTGTAGACAACGATCCGTGGGGCTACTATATTTATTCGGTGGTCAAGCAGGGATCAATTAACCTCGCTTTTGAAAGTCAACGAATGGCCATTCCTAAGGCCAAATTTATCGGACTCTCCAGCGCTGATCCCGAACGCTATGGCCTCCCTCGGAACGTGGGGATCAAGCTCAACGATAAAGACATCGCCCGTGCCCGGGAGCTTCTCAACTATTCTTGGTTCCAGAAAATCCCGTGGCAGAAGGAGATCAAGAGGATGCTTTCAATCGGCCTCAAGTACGAACTAGACGCACTTGCAAACAAGGACTTTCAGTACCTAACCAAAAAATATCTGCCCAGAAAGCTCAAAGAGAAAGATTGGTTGGATTAGTTTATTGTCCCAAATTATTTTAATAGATTCCGATGTCATTCTGGTTATTACCGTCATTGTGGAAACGGGCCGGATTCCAGTATTTTTAAAGTTCTAGATTCCCGCTGGCACGGGGATGAACTGCTTGATTTATTCAAGGTATATCGGGGTCTAAATAATATCCTGTTTTTTTTATGAGGATGCAATTCCAGGAAAGGACAAACCGTTTGGGTTTGGTTAAAAAAATCTTAAAAGGTTGAATTTTTTTATAAAAAAAGCCCTCGGATTAAAGGAAGCGGAGGTGAAACCCGTTATTCCTTCTTCAGGTTATTTCCCCTCTACCCGATCGAGGAGATCAAGGGTATACCTCAGGATGTCCAGGGCTGAAATGATACCCACCAATTGTTGATCGTGGTTCATAACCGGTAAGCCGCTGAATTTGTTTTCTGCCATCAACTCGATGGCTTGACGGATATCCGCGTCTTGATGAACCGTAACCGCATTATGGGTCATTACGCCTAAAATACTATGGGTGAGTTCAGTTTCATTTGCAGAGCCTACGCCAAGGGGCGGCCGTCCGATCACTTGTTTGATATCACGATCGGAGACAATTCCGATCAGCATATTTCCATCCATAACCGGAAGCCTTCGGATGTCGTGCTGATACATCAGCAAAAGAGCATCCTGAATCGTTTTTTTAGATTCGATGGTATGGGGGTTGGGTGTCATCATTTCTTTGACAAGCATGGTTTTTCCGCCTTTCCGTAGAGTGTAAAGCTTCTTTTTGAGAAAATCCCCTAGCTTTATATCGCCATTATCCTATTTTTATACCCAAACTCTATATGAGAAGAGTCACCATTATTCTTGATCCGGGTTAATTTTTCAAGGGGGAAATCAATTCCTTTTCATTGATGGGAAAAGGAGAAGGGATTTAATATTTTCTCCAGCTCAAGGGAACAGCGTGTTGGATAGCATAACGGTTGAGTTTATCATATAACTGTTCTGCGGCTTTAAATTGGTCCCCTGCAAACCCTCTTAATTTTTTGGTCATATTGGAAACAGCTATTGAATTTCCTACGTCCCGATCAATTTTTTCCTTGTATTCTTTCCACGCATCCCTGAAAGCCCCAAAAGTGGTAAAGTTGGTTCTCCACCAAACTTCATCGTGTCCTCCAGGAGAATTAGGGTCTTGGGGAACTTCTTCAAAAACCATAACGTGTTTACGGGGATCAATACGGATGGAATAGTTTGACATAAAATCCATCCCAACCAAACCTTCAAAGGAATCTGAAATGGAGGATACTACCGTGGTTGGGATAAAATGGTCTTTTGCCCCTCCCACCTCCACAGTGTCAATGATCGTCCGGATGGCAGGGACGGAACCCCCAATTCCCCCTGCGTTTACGATCAGTTTGGTAGCATCTTCATCCATTAACCCTAACTCTTCAGCCAATTCGGGTGAAATAATTAAACCGGGGGCTCCGGTATCCAGGACCATTGGGGCGGTGACAGATTCATTAAAGGTGACGGGAATAATGATTCTCCTGGCCATGCCCTCATAGGGGTCATAGGGAATTTCAAATGTTTGGGGTTTATCCTCTTTTTGAAGCGCTTCAAGGAGAAGGAGTTCCTCGGTTTTTTTTTCTTCTTTCCGCTGTTTCTTTTTTTCTTTTTCCTGTTCTTCAAATGATTCTTTCAAGGTATTTTCCCTAAATTGAGGGGGAATTCCCGCGGAAGAGTCGGAAAAATGAATGATTCCATTTTCATCGATCCATTTATAAAAATCTTCTGATAGTGTTTCTGAGCCAATTATAAAAAATATTCCTAATATCAATAAGGACAATTTAATTTTCAACCCAATTTTCATTTTTCTAACTCCTTCCCACAGGATTTTTTTGTTTCATAGGAATTCCCTGCCTTTGAAGGGAGGTTGTTGAACCTTTTAATTGCTGAACCAATATCATCAATGGTGTTAAGTTCCAAATTCATTCAAGCGATTGGGTTGAACTTATTTAAATATAACAGATATCTTAAATGGGTAAAGGAGGCTATATCTCGGAGAAGCCTTACCTAAGAGGGTGGTTTAGAGAGAGAATAAGGGTTTTTAGATTTTGCGGATAAAATGCATTAAGGTTGAGTTTGTTTTTTTAAGC
Organism: Nitrospiria bacterium; assembly: GCA_036397255.1. NCBI lineage: Bacteria > Pseudomonadati > Nitrospirota > Nitrospiria > Nitrospiria bacterium. The sequence continues at coordinate 2,997 of DASWJH010000086.1, read as the reverse complement.
AACATAGTTTTCCAAATTTAAGTATTGATTAATTTTTTAAGGAATAGTAATCTCAATTCTTTTAAAATTATGCAGTTGCGCTCCACCCTTTGCCGTTTCTGATTTATCAAATCCGAGGCAAAAAGATTGGTTTTATATATTGTTTTTTTCAAGTGGAGCGGCTATCAAAACATTTTTTTAGTTTAGTTTCGATTAGGAAGGAATTGAAATAACCAATGGTCGATCTTTATTATTATTTGGTTTTAAGTTCCATCGTCTTTATTTTGGGTGTGGTAGGGGTTCTGATTCGTCGGAATATCATCATTATCCTACTTTCCATTGAATTAATGTTTAATGCGGCCAATATTAATTTTGTAGCGTTTGCACATTACCTCCAGTCCATAAATGGGCAGGTATTTGTCTTTTTTGTCATGACCGTGGCGGCAGCGGAAGTCGCAATCGGTCTGGCCATCATTATTGCAGTCTACCGTCATCGTGAAGTTCTCAATGTTGAACAGATTAACTTAATGAAGTGGTAACTGAGCCCTGGTTTTAAAAATCCCCATGCTAACCTACGTTCTGATTCCTTTACTTCCTTTATTGGCCTTTATCATCATCGGTCTTTTTTGGACTTTTTTCCGCAACAAAAGTCATTGGATTGCAGTTCCTGCTGTCCTTCTCTCCTTTGTATTATCTATCCTGACCTTTTTTGAAGTGGTGGGTGGGAAGGTTGTCCAAGCCGACCTTTACACCTGGATTTCCTCGGGGCATTTCCGTGTTTCCATCGGTTTTCAAATCGATTCTTTAACCGTGGTAATGCTTTTATTGGTTACCTTGGTGAGCAGTTTGGTCCATATTTATACCATTGGATATATGAAAGGGGATCCGGGGTATGACCGGTTTTTTTCCTATATTGCCCTGTTTACCTTTTCCATGCTGATGTTGGTCATGGCCAATAACTTTTTACAGCTTTATTTCTTTTGGGAAGCGGTTGGGCTTTGCTCCTACCTTCTCATTGCCCATTGGTATGAGCGGAAGTCCGCCTGTAATGCTGCCACCAAAGCTTTTGTGGTGAACCGGGTGGGAGATTTTGGGTTCGGTTTAGGAATCATGTTGATTTTTTTAATGGTGGGAAGCATGGATTATGAGACGGTTTTTAACCAACTTCCCGCTCATCAAGGAGAAACCCTCAATCTTTTAAGCTGGCTTGGGGGGGATTGGCAGGTGGGGGCCATAACGCTCATTGCATTGCTTTTGTTTATGGGTGCCATAGGAAAATCTGCACAGGTCCCACTTCATACCTGGCTTCCGGACGCCATGGAGGGACCCACTCCTATTTCTGCCTTGATTCATGCCGCCACCATGGTCACGGCTGGTGTTTTTATGGTTGCTCGAATGAATCCCATCTTTAACCTTTCACCCGTTGCAATGGAGACGGTGGCCATTGTAGGGGGGATCACCGCCCTTTTCGGTGCCACAATTGCCTTGACTCAAAATGATATTAAACGGATCGTGGCTTACTCTACGGTGAGTCAACTCGGTTATATGATCATGGCGTGTGGACTAGGGGCTTATGTGGCTGGTACTTTTCATTTGCTTACTCATGGGGCTTTTAAAGCCCTACTTTTTTTGGGGTGCGGAAGTGTGATTCACGCTTTGGCTGGGGAGCAGGATTTAAGAAACATGGGTGGACTCAAAAAAGTGATGCCGGTAACCTATATTACTTTTTTTATCGGGGCATTGGCACTTTCCGGGATACCTCCCTTTGCGGGTTTTTTTAGCAAGGATGAAATTCTTTTGAGTGCCTTTCAGCATGGCGGGATGGGGAAATTTCTTTGGGTGATTGGGTCCATCACCGCTTTTATGACGGCTTTTTATATTTTTCGCTTGGTGTTTTCGGTTTTTCATGGTTCCCCTCGTGCACCTGACGAGGTCATGAAGCATGCCCATGAATCGCCCCGGGTAATGACCCTTCCCTTAATCCTATTGGCTTTTTTTTCCATCATTACAGGCTGGGTTGGCATTCACTCCGAGAATTTTAACCTGATTGGCCCCTTCCTTTCCTCGGTCTTATCGGGGTCCGATAGTGAAGGGGCAGCGGTTTCGGGAGGAGGCATTTTGGTTTTAAGCATTTCGATCCTTGCGGGAATCGGTGGGATTATGTTGGCCTATCTTTTTTATTATGTGAATCCCAATTTGCCGGAGATCTTGGTTCAACGGTTCCGGGGGTTATATCTTTTATCTTTCAATAAATGGTATGTGGATGAACTTTATGATTTTCTGTTTGTCAGGCCCACAGTAAGGTTGGCCAAGGGATTATGGCATTATATCGATGTGACGATCATTGATAATGGTTGTGTAAACGGGGTGGCCAGAGCCATTCAGGCCTGGGCGGCAAATCTTCGCCAAATTCAGAGCGGTCAAATTCAACATTATGCCATTGGAATGGCCTTTGGTGCCTTGGTTATCGGATTGATTTATTTGGTGGTTTATTCTGGGATCTAGGAGCCTGAGCAATTAGTCTTTATTGGATTAATTTTATTAGGGATATGATAAAGTGTGGGGATTAGAGACTCAATTTGGAGGAGCTCCATGTTTCGCCCATATGATCAGGACCAAATGTTTCTATTGCCACCGAGCGTAAAAGAGTTCATTGATGAGAGACATCCTGCCCATCTGATTAACGATATGGTGGAGAAGTTGGACATCAAGGTCTTTATGCATCGATACGGAGAGATGGGGCAGCCGGCCTATTCGCCGCGGATGATGCTGAAGGTGATCTTAATACGGCATGACGGTTGGGGTTTTCAGTTCGCGGAAGCTTTCACGTGCTTGTGGAGAGAATCTGGCCTTTAAATATTTAGCGGGGATGCAGACGCCTGCCTTTAAGACCTTCATTGAGTTTAGAGCGCGGCACCGGGAGGAGATGGCAGATTTATTTGTGCAGACGGTGAAATTGGCCAAAGAGATGGGATTTGCCCTGCTCTCAAGGGTTGCTCTGGACGGCACAAAGATGCG
>DASWJH010000085.1 GCA_036397255.1 Nitrospiria bacterium | reverse complement strand
ATCAAATACATCTGCTCTTGTGCATACGGCCGAAAATGATAGCCCATAACAGCCCTCCATCGGTTGATTATGAAGCTCTATTTTACAGAAAAGCAGCATGACCGCAAAGTGAAAAATAGGGGTTTGTCGGACAGGCTCTATAGGGGTACCTATAATGAAGAGGCCCAATTCTTGTGGAAAAAAAAGTGGATAAACTCAAATCAGTAAATTTCCATTAAAATCAAAAAATGACAAAACCATATATCTTTTTGATTTTAAATAGAAATATTATGATTAAAATTTAGGCAAATACCAATTGGTCTACTCTAGATTTGAGTTTTTCAGGAATTTTTTAATCTTTTCCACATTTTTATCCACAGTTTTAGTGAAAAAAAATGTAAAAACTTAAGGATATAATTGGCGTGCAATTGGAGAAAGGGTTTGGATGATTTGATCATGAATGACCCCATTGGAGGCCACAAGTCCTTTTTTATTTTTTAATTGTGTGGTCCCATACCCCACGGGTGCTCCAAATAAATCCGTAAATTTTCCCCCCGATCCTCTCATGATTGCTTCTGGCGCACATGAGTCCCAAGAGCTGGTAAAAGGACCCGGTTCTATATACAGATCCGCCTGGCCATTGGCGATTAAAGCGACTTTAAGGCCAACGCTTCCGCATTGAATTTCTTGTTGAATTTCAAGCTTCTTCTGAATTTTCTCCATATTCGGATGGCGGTGAGAACGGGAAACGGCAATTCGTAAACGATCCTCCCCCTGTGAGGGTGAAATAGCCAGGGGCCTTTTTATTCCTTTTTCTTCAACCCAGGCTTCCTTATCCGCAACTCCGCCAAAGAGCAAATCCTGGTCAGGGCGGAAAACAATTCCAAAACGTGAACTCCCCCGAATGGCCAACCCTATCATGACTGAGAATTCTCCATTTTTGGCGATAAATTCTTTGGTCCCATCCAATGGATCAACATACCAAATCCGCTCCTGTGGCTTTGGGGAAAGACCCTGAGGGCTTTCTTCAGCCACAATCCCGTCCTGCGGGAACTCTTGTTTAAGGCCCTTCACAATCAATTCATTGGCCTGTTTATCGGCATCGGTCACAGGATCTCCTTTTCCTTTTAATTGAACTGAAAACCCCGTGGAATAAATTTGCATAATAACCTTGCCTGCCTCGCGAGCCAATTGCTGGGCAATTCGAATTTCATTAGAAAATTGATTCATTCCGGGTTTCCCTCAATTCCCCATTCCATTTCAGATCATCCTCCTTCTTTTTTTAATTTCAAATTCAATAAAGACCAGGTCAGGATATCCAGGAAGGAGATCCCTGTCAATGATATATTCCAAAACCCAGTCTGCCATTAAAAAGATGAAACAAACAAAAAAACCGCCCCCAGATAGGGTTTTATTATAAAATTCCAGTGGTAAACCATAATGGGATTTGAATTGAGGGAAGAAATTTAAATTAGCGTAAAACCCGCCGCCATATAATAAAAAGAGAGAAAATTATGAGGGGCCTTTTTTTATAGGTTTTCCCGTTGGGAAGGGTTCCCGCAACCATTTCCTAAAAAATAGTATCCGCGGAAAATAGGTCAGATCGTTATTTCTAATATTTTTTTCCAAGGTTTTAAAAGGGAATCACTTATTGAGGGTGGGTCGCTAGGGTTTGAGCTCCCGAAACCCGTGGCGATGCTTCCAGTAACTGGGCAATCTTCACAATGCATTTGGAGGCGGGGGTCTTAGGAAAAGAGGTTAATAATAATTCCCTTCGGTAAATGGATTTTTCAACCAGGGCATCCGATAAAATGCTTCCCAAGTAAACCAAAGAAACCGGCCGTCCCAGCTCCTCCTTTAAAAACCGATCAACTGCTTATTGTAAATTATTTGAAACCCACTGTCCACTTGCTTCATCCTGAACTTGGTTGGCGACGAGATAAAAAGAGGACCGGTTTTGAAGTGAAGCGAGCACCTTAATAGTAGCGTAGGCATCGGTTAAAGAAGTGGGAGCGGGTGTGGCAACAATCAACGTTTCCTCTGCTAACGATGCCCTATGAAGAACCACTTCCGAAATACCTGCCCCGATATCCAGGAAAAGATAATCATATTTTAGGCAGAGGTCCGAGACCACCTCCAATAACCCCTCCTGGAGATCTTGGGTCAAATGGGTATATTCTTTCTTACCGGATGCAGCGGGAAGAATATGTAAACCCTGGGGTCCTGCTAGTATCACATCATCCAAGTTTCGGTTCTTCATGATCACATCATGGAGAGTGGCCTTGGGATTTAAATTAAGAATAATATCAAGGTTGGCAAGACCTAAGTCCGCATCCAATATGAGGACCCGCTATCCGGCCTGTACCAGTGCACAAGCCAAATTAGCAGTAATGACGGTTTTTCCACCCCCCCCTTTTCCACTGGCAATCGCAATGGTTCTGCCTTTTCTGGATGGTTTGGTCATGGCTTCTTCTTCACCCCCCCCGGTTGATCCCATAAAACCGCCTTTTCCTGTCGGGTTACGGACATGGATGGGGATACATCGGAGCAAATACAATTTCGGCCCCTTGCTTTGGCTTGATATAGCTGCATATCCGCTTTTTTTATTAAATCTTTCCCTTTATTGGGAATATGGGGGGAAAGAAAGGATATTCCTACGCTAACGGTAACCTGAATCGGGGAATGGTCCTCCGTGCAAATGAGTTCCTTTTGAATTTTAGTCCTGATCCGCTCGGCAATCATCTCAGCCGCATCAGAGGAAGTGTTTGGCAAAATAACGGAAAACTCCTCTCCGCCATAGCGTGCAGGGGTATCCATGGTCCGGATACTCGAACGGATGTGATTCGCCACGGTTTGCAAAACGTGGTCCCCAGTCAAGTGTCCATAGGTATCATTAACCCGTTTAAAGTGATCCAAATCTAAAAGGAGAAGGGATAAAGACTGAGAGGTCCGAATGGCCCGTTCGCATTCCCTCTCTAAAGCAGCCCGAAAATGTTTTGGGGTGACCAGCCCCGTTAAACCATCATGAAGCGATAAATCACAAAGGGTGGTAATGACCTGCTGTAGAAGTTCTTTTTGGTTACGAGTTCCTTTTGTGGGATCGGGATAACCCGCTTGTTTAATCAGACGCAATGCCCTCTTTAAATCAATATCGGAAGAAATCTCTTTTTTTTTGAGGATCTTTAAAAAATTTTCTAAAAAACTTATTAACCGGTTTTTCATCCAACCACACCCATTTAAGAAAAATGTTGGTGTTTATCTTAAAAAGAAGCAATCAGAGCTCATTCCTAAAAATATCATTATTTGACCCTATGTCAATGAAAGTAAACTCAAATAAATTAGCCAATTGATGGAATTTTAAATTATTTAAAAATTCAACCCAACTATCCTTTTGAAAGACTTGTTTGATTCTTTTACCAAAGGGAAGACCATTTTCGATCAAGAGAGGATTTAAGGGTTACCTTTTTGAGGAATGGGTCATTTGAGAGGCAGAGGCTTTGTCCAAAAAAAAGAACAATTGACCCTGGGAGGGTTGGACTCGTGTATAAGGCAGGGCTGAAGAACCTGAGGAATGGGACGTTAAATTCTTCAGGACCGGAGCTTTTTCCATCCCAGCGGCTAGAAATAAAATTTGGGAAGCGTGATTGAAAACGGGAAAAGTTAGAGTAAGGCGCGGAATTTCTAATTTTTCAGAATTCACCCCACACACCCATCGTTTGTTTTCTTCCAAAACCCCCTCCCCCGGAAACAGAGAAGCGGTATGACCATCGGACCCGATCCCAAGAAGCATTAAATCAAAACGGGGCCAATCCCAAGGGGGAGGATCAAAAAAATGGCGGAGGTGGGTCTCATACTGGTGAGCCGCATAATGGGGATCCGGTTCCTCCCCAGCTATAGGGTGAAAATTCTCCGGAGGGATGGGAATTTTGGAAATCAATGAGTCCCGGGCCATCCCAAAGTTACTTCGTGGATCATCCGGTGGAACGCATCGTTCATCTCCCCAAAATAGATGGAGGCGGTTCCATGGAATTTCATTTTTAAAGGGGTCTCTGGAAAGATATTGATAGAGCTTCTCCGGGGTAGAACCTCCCGAGAGTCCTAAAGAGACCCTGGGTTTAAACTCCGCCTGCTGAACCAAATAGCGGGTGATATGTTGAGAGGCTTTTAAACTGAGATCCTCAAGATCCTCGCAAATGACCACATTGAATTTTTGACGGTCCAAGGTTAGAGGGACCTCCAAAATCTATCATCTCTTTCTATCAGGTCAAACGCTTCCTGTGGTCCCTGACTTCCGGATTCGTAATTGGGGAAATTTTTTGCGGGATTCTCTTTCCAATAATTTAAAACCGGCATCAACAGGGACCAAGACCATTGCAACCAATCCTGCCGGGCAAAGAGCATTTGGTCCCCGGCAAGGCAATCAACCAGTAACCGCTCATAAGCATCCGGAGACATGGTTTTAAAAGTCCCTTGGTAATTGAAATCCATTTTAACGGTGTCCAAACACAACTTGGGACCCGGGTGTTTGGCTTGAAGGGTAAGAGAAATTCCTTCATTGGGTTGGATGGAAAAAACAAGAATATTGGGCTGAATGTGATCAGGGAGAATAGAACCAAAAAGCAAATGAGGCACCCGTTTAAACTCTACCGCAATTTCCGCTTTCCGCTTACCCAAACTTTTTCCAGAGCGTAGATAAAACCGCACTCCTCGCCACCTCCAATTATCAATATAAATCTTTAGGGCTGAAAAAGTTTCTGTTTGGGACTCGGGATTCACATCCTGCTCATCTCGGTAACCCACCACAGGCTTCCCTTTAATGGTTCCTGGACCATACTGCCCGCGAACAGCCAATTGGTCCATCTGATCTAACGCAAAAGGGCGGATGGCTTTCATCACCTTGACCCTTTCATCCCGCACTGCGTCCGGTTCAAACCGAGAAGGGGGTTCCATTGCGAACAAACAAAGAAGCTGGATTAAATGATTCTGAAACATATCCCGTAAGGCCCCGGCCTGCTCGTAATAGCCCGCCCGGTGTTCAATCCCCACGGTTTCGGCCACCGTAATTTGAACATGGTCAATAAACGCTCGATTCCAAATGGGTTCATAGATGGCATTTGCAAAACGGAAAAATAAAATATTTTGAACTGTTTCCTTGCCGAGATAATGGTCAATTCGGTAAACCTGATTTTCATCAAAAACCTGACCAATTTCCTGATTTAATTTTGACGCAGATTCCAAATCGGTCCCAAAGGGCTTCTCAATCACAATTCGAGCCCATTGGGAAGAATCGGGAGGCCGGTTTAAACCCACTGCCCCCAGGCCCTGAACAATAACCGAGTAAAGATTAGGCGGTGTGGCCAAATAAAATAACCGATTCCCAGGAACCCCGTGCCGTTGGTCCAGCTCGTTTAATCGGTCCTTTAACTTGGAATAATAATGGGCGTCTTTGTAATCTCCTTGAACATAGTAAAAACGGTCTGAAAAGGGTCCCACCGATTCCTGAGGAATTCCGGGAGCAGGCAAAAATTCTTCAAGGGCTTCCCGGACCATCTTTCGAAACGCTTCGTCATCCATGGAACTTCGCCCCACCCCCACCACATACCATCGGTCCGGCAAAGATCGCCCCTGGGTTACGCGAAAAAGGGCGGGGATTAATTTCCGCCTGGTCAGATCACCGGAGGCCCCAAAAATAATCACCCCAAAAGGATCAGGCATGGACTCCTCGTACAATTCCTTTTGACTCGTTACACTGGATACAGTTGCTTCCACCATGGCGTTACCCCTCCTTGATTGCGTGGCCACCAAAGCCTTTTCTCATGGCCCCCAGGAGCTTGTCTGCAAAAGGATCTTCCTCAGGTAAGCGAATACGGCGCTGAAGGGCTTGGGTAATAACCGGGGCTGAAACATTTAAATGGAGATTAAGCTGAAAATCTTTTTTGGCTTTCATAATGGCAAACCCTTCCGCATAAGCCTGCATCATTCCATATTCAATCCCATTATGGACCATCTTTACAAAATGCCCTGCCCCACTAGGGCCTACATGACCCCAGCCCAGTTTTGGGCCAGGGGCTAGGGTTTCGAAAACAGGTCTTAAATGTTCCACGATTTGTTTTTCTCCCCCAACCATCATGCTATAACCTTCCGTCAACCCCCAGATTCCCCCGGTGGTTCCAACATCTAGAAAATGAAGCCCTTTTTCTTTCAACCACTCTCCATGTTTGACCGACTCCCGATAATTGGAATTTCCCCCATCAATAATCATGTCATCGGAGGACAACAACGAAGCCAACTTTAAAATGGTTTCTTCAGTAGGCTTTCCTGAGGGAACCATGACCCATACCACCCGTGGTGGGTTAAGCCCACGGACTAAACTTTCCAAAGAATCAGCCCCTTTAGCCCCAAGACCTTCCATTTTTTGAACAGCGGACTGACTGACATCACTGACAATGACCTCATGCCCCCCTTAGAAGGCGCTGGGCCATGGGTCCCCCCATCTTTCCAAGGCCAATTAAACCTAATTGCATCGTGATCTCCCCCCTTTTTTTCCAGTATAAAAATTTTCAATGCTTAAATGATCGGAGGAAAAAAACCTTCATATCAATAAAATTCATCCCCCGAAATAAAAACTCCCCTTTATTCATTGACTCCCAACCTCACCCCGCTTGTATGGGGTTTTCCCTTCAAGTATAATCTATACTTGTGAAAAGCCCAATTCTGGTTTTTTCTGATTTAGACGGAACCCTGTTGGATCATCGCTCCTATTCTTGGATGGGAGCGGAAACCGCGCTGTCTTTTATCAAAAAGGAAAGTATCCCCCTCATTTTTTGTTCCAGTAAAACGCGATGGGAAATTCTGCCCCTTAGAGAAAAATTAGATAATCATGATCCTTTTATTTCAGAAAACGGTGGGGCGATTTTCATTCCAGAAAATTATTTTCCCTTTTCTTTTGAATATACAAAGAAAGAAAAAGGTTATCAAATCATAGAATTTGGATTTCCCTATTCTGAAATAAAAGAACATTTAAGGAAATTTACCCAGAAATTCCAAATCAATGTAAAGGGATATGCAGATTTATCTTCAGAAGAAATAGCCTTTGAAACCGGCCTTCCCCTTGTGGAAGCAAAACTTGCCAAACAACGGGAATATGACGAACCCTTTCGAATCGAAAACGCCACAGATGACCAGGTCAAAATGTTTTTGGATGAACTTGCCAACGAAGACCTCCAATGGACTAAAGGAGGAAGGTATTATCACCTAACTGGAAAAAGCGATAAAGGCCGTGCAGTAAAAGAACTGATCAGGTTGTTTCGAAAAAAAGAAAAACGGATAATCACAATCGCCCTCGGGGATAACCAAAACGATTTTCCAATGTTTAGTGAGGTCGACTATCCCATCCTGGTCCAAAATTCGGAAGGAACCTATACCCTTCCCCCCAACCACACTCATCTTGAGCTTGCAGAAGGTATGGGCCCGGTGGGGTGGAATCAGGCCATTCTAAAACGGATTGCTCTTTTAAGAAAATAATTCCAATCCAAGAAAAATGTCATTGCTCTCGGACCCCTGTTTACAGAACGAATAAGTCCTGTAAAATGAAAATCCTGAAATCTCCCCTGTCTTCAAGGACAATCTGATCTAACCTGTAATCTCCTTAAAGACAACCAACCGGATCCTCCGATTTTTGGCTCTTCCCTGAGGAGTGTCGTTAGAAGCCACGGGCCTGTATTTGGCATATCCGACGGCGGATAACCGTTTGGGATCCATATTCATTCCATAAATCATATACCTAACCACAGTGGTGGCCCTAACCGTGGAAAGCTCCCAATTAGACTGAAACTTGGATTTTAAATTCTCCCCGATGGGAACGGAATCCGTATGGCCTTCCACTCTTACATGATACCCCGAATATTGATTTAAGGTTTTGACTAAGTTTCCAATGACACTGGTTCCTTTTTTAGTCAGGTCGGCCTGGCCTGACCCGAATAACGCCGCTTCACCTACTTCAATAATGGTCAAATCATTAACTTTTTGAACCAGGGCTTCATTTTTCCGGATCTCTTCTTCAAGATTCTCCCTTAAATTTGTCCGCATCTGCTGCATTTCACTCCGTAAAACGGCTTTTTCCTGATTTGACAAACTTTTGATCTTGTCCAATTCATCGCTGTAATCATTGATCACGCTTTCTAAACGGTTGATTTCTGCTTTTAGATCCTCATTTTCTCCCCGGAGTTCTTTCATTGTTCCGCACCCTCCGAGTGATAACAAACTTCCAGCCAACAATGAATAAAAAATCAGGTTCCTCGTGTTCATCCAACTTTCCTCCTTCATTATCAGATTCCAGCTCATTCTACCAAAAAAACTCTATGGAACCACATGGTCTTTGGATGGAGAAAGAGACACTTTACGAACTCGTCGTTCGGGAATATAATCTTCCACCACCGCAAAATCGCTTAGGTTTTTTTCAATGGCCGCATTTAGAAAAGAATCGACCCACCAGAATATATCAAATTCCCGGATTGAGCGTTGAAGCCTCTTCATTCTCGAACGGCGATCCTCTTGACCCATTTTAAAAGCCTCATAAATTCGGTCAGCCACCGACTCCACATCATGGGGGTTGACCAGAAAAGCGTTTTTCTGTAATTGAGCCGCGGCCCCTGCAAATTCGCTCAAAATTAAAACTCCATTTCCCCCTACATTGGCTGCACAAAATTCCTTGGCCACCATGTTCATTCCGTCCTTTAAGGGAGTCACCAAAGCAATTTCTGCCGCCCGGTAGTAGGCCAGTAATTCTGTAGGGGTTAAGCTCCGAAAAATATAATGAATGGGGACCCACCCGGAGTCTGTAAACTCTCCATTAATCTCGCTCACCAATTGTTCTATGCGGAGCCGTAGGTCATGGTATTCAGGAATATCCGCCCGGCTAGGAATGACCTGTTGAATAAAAACGACTTTCCGGTGCAGCTCAGGAAAGCGGGTCAGGGCATTGCGAAACGCTTCTAATCGATTGGGAATCCCTTTGGTATAATCCAATCGGTCGACCCCAAGAATGATCTGTTTATTTTGAACATTATCTCGAAATTGTTTCTCAAGCTGCCCTACCTCTTGGGAAGCAGCCAAACCGGAGAAATAATTATAATCAATCCCTATTGGAAAAACGCCCAACTGAATTTCCCTTTCCCCGGATTGGGTGTCTCGTCGCACCGATTCGAGAATGGGCTCAGGAAAAGAAAATTTAATGACCTGTCCTTTCCCTTGAACCGCAACATCTTTGATTAAGGTCCTCACACATTGAATAAAGTTCCGGCGATCTCGTAGGGTTTGAAAACCAATTAAATCATATTCGAGCAACCCCCGCAATATCTCAAACCGCCAAGGTAGTTTTAAAAAAATATCCAGGGAAGGGAAGGGGATATGCAGAAAAAATCCAAGTTTGGCATGGTTTCCCATCATTCGAAGCTGTCTGGCAACCTCCATAAAGTGATAATCATGAACCCAGATATAATCATCCATTCCTGCGTTTTTGGTGATAACTTGTGCAAATTTTCGATTGACCTGCTGATAGGTACGCCAAAAATCAGGATTAAAATTACAGTTGCTCTGCAAATCGTGAAAAAGTGGCCAAATCACTTCGTTTGAAAATCCATAGTAAAAGTGATCCCGCTCTTTTTCCGTTAAGGTAACCGGTTTTAGGGTATAACCCCATTGTTTGGCAATACTCTTCAAAGCAGGCTCAAGATCCTTCTCCCCCAAGTCAAGGGTCCCCGGCCATCCCACCCACAATCCCCCTCGATTTCGGAGAACAGGGACCAGGGCATTAATCAAACCCCCTGAGGAAGGTTCGGCATGAATTCGGCCATCGTCCCCCCTAGAAAAAACATAGGGAAGGCGGTTGGAGACCACAAATAACCGATTTCTCGATGATTTCACGAATTTCCTTTTATTTTAATGATGGGTTTGTAGGAGTAAGGAAATAGATTTTTAGAATAGGGATTTTTGAACTTTTTGTCAATGTCACCAATGACCCCGGAAGGGAAATATTCGAAGACCCATCCTAACGATTTTTTGGGTTGCCAATAAAAAGGGGGTTATTTTACGTTTACCGAAAAATAACCCCCTAAAAATTCAGATTTAATTTAAATTTAATTATTTAGGTCATAACCCCTTCTTTTTAGGAAGAGCTGGAAAGGGGTCGAATCACAACATCTATTCTCCGGTTGACAGCCCGCCCTTCTGGGGTTTCGTTTGAGACCAGTGGTTTCTGAGAACCAAATCCAACGGCTTTGACATTCGAGCCAAGAACCGTTTCATTGGCAATCAGGTATTTCCGGACGGCCTCAGCACGTTCTTTTGATAGGGTTTCATTTATGGCTTGAGATCCAGTGCTGTCCGTGTGTCCCTCAATCATCACCAGCGGTTCTTTAAACGTCCGAATGGCTCTTTGAACTTTCGTTAACAGGCTAAAATTATCTGGAAGAATAACGGACTGACCGATAGGAAATTTCATGGCCTTCAAGCGGATTAATAAATCTCCCCCCTGTTTAAAGATTTCCGCTTCTTCAGGCTTAAAATATTGCCTCACCTCTTCATAAAGACGGTTGAACCTTTTATCTGCTTCCAGTCTTGCGATGGCTTCTTTCTCCGTAAGGGTTCTTCCCTCCAGAGCCGACACTTGGTTTTTAAGGGATTCAATTTCACTTTGCTTAATCTGGGAGGTTTCCTGTAATTTTTCCTGCTGCATTTCGGTTTTCTTGGTTAACTCCGAATTTTCTTTTTGAAGCCCGGCAATAGAGTTTTTAATGTTTTTGATTTGAGATTCGAAGCGAAGGTGTCTCATATCTGAACCTTCAAGGGGTCCAGAAACCTCAACCAACATCCCTTCCACCCAGAGTGATATTTCTTCAGGCGTTTTGCTTTTAAGCTCTTGAGCCTCCCGTGTGATTTGTTTAAGCCGGTTAGCATGGAAAAAAGCCAAATTTGCTTTTTCCTGAATTTTTTGTTGATCATACCGGTTTTTGGAAATAAATTCTTCCGCTTCGGTTTCCTTTTTGACCGCATCTTCAAAGGTCAGAGGAACCATTTTTTTGGCTCCCTGGGTTTCCGCATCAGCAATCATTTTCCGAATTTGACCCAACGCATTTTCCTGTATGGCCCTCAATTCTAAATCCCTATATTGTTGAACAATGGCCCCTTGTTGTTTCTTGGCCCAATCTAAATTATTTTTTTCAATTGAAGTGGTCAATCGGATAAACCCCTCTTCAGCCTTCATATATTCTCTTCCAAACTGGGTGGCACGTACCGCCCGGGCATCATCCCGCGCCTGAATGGCGTTGGGTAAAACCATCCGTGCCACTTCGGCAAACTCCTTGGCCTGTACCAATTCGGCCCTTCCTTGGGCAACTTCCTTAAGGATATCCTCAAGCTCCCGCCCCTGATCCCGTGTGGTTTGCGCGCGGGTAAAGGAACCTTCCGCCTTTTCAAACCAGGATGGAGAAAGGGCATCCACCTTTTCCTCACGGGATTGGGTCAAATCTTTTTTTAATTGAGCAATAAGCTGAGATGGATTTTCGGTGGGCGAAATCTTTTCAACGTTTAAAGACGGTCCCGCACATCCTGCCAGCCATAAAGAAAAAACTCCTAAAAACAAGGGAACCCCTAATTTGAATTGTATACAAAACTTGATCATGTTATTTCCTCCCAAAAAAATTCCTTGCATTGAATTCGATCCTTGAAAAAAACTTTCCGGACACTCCCCCTCAGGTCTGTCACCCCCCTAATTCCTGAGAATGTGCTCAAACCCCTCCCATACCGCTTTCACGGGGGGGAGGTTTTTCTCCCTTTTTGGATAAAGATTGAATTTCACCTTTCACTTTTTTAATTTGCCCTTCCATTTTTTCTATTTCCGAAATGAGGGTTTGTGTCGGTTCATCAAAATGATATTCAATGGTTTTGTTTGAAACCTGATCGTAAATCCGGCCTCCAATATCCGCAAATTTTTTCTGGGCTTCTTTATTAAGCCAAAAATGCTGGTATCGTAATTTTCCGATTTTCCCGACCCGGGTCGCCTCCGTTTTGACCGAAGCGGAACTTTTTTTAGCAATTCTTCGGGTCTTGGTGGTGAAGGTGGTGGTCCCCTCCTTAAAAAGGTCCGCCCCCTCTTGCATGGCGAGTTGAAGATCTTTTTTGACGCGCTGCCAAAAACCCATTGAAGAACCCCCCCTTGTTTAAGTTTCCATTTTCCCGGGCCTTTCCCATATCGCGACCCGTTACTGTATATAGATCAAATCATAATGTCAATAAAACCCCCCATCCCAAGAACATATATGGACCCATCCCGTTTCGCAAGGATGTTTTTCAATTGAGGCAAACAAGGAACAGATTGCTTACATATATCCGGCCTGTGAGTGGAAATCTGATTAGTTTCCTGGCCCCGATGGAATCCGCGCACTC
>DASWJH010000084.1 GCA_036397255.1 Nitrospiria bacterium | reverse complement strand
ACGGACATGGATGCCTCTCTTGCATATACCATGACTTCCATATCGATGGACCCTCTAACTCTTCGATGGATGAATAATTCCGCACGGATCACATTCGCCAATGTGCTATCCCTAACTTAATGGTTTGCCGGACAGGCTCATTACCTATTGAAATAAGTTTTAACTGAGTTGATGGAATATATTAAAGGATACTAAGTGCTCCTTTTCGTAAATTCGCTAACGTATTTTAGCGGTGTTGAAATCTTAGTCTGTCATTCCCGAATGTTTAATCGGGAATCCAGTTTTTTAAAACCAATGGCTCCTGGATTCCCGCTTTCGCGGGAATGACGGCCTAATGCACACAATATGGGCACTTAGGGTGTCAACATCGACAAAAAGTTGTCGATAAAGACATTGGCCCGAAGGGGCCACGTCTTCCGGGCAGTGTCCCGGAAGACGCGTAGATACTTTTTCAACAGATGTAGTGCTTACAGCGCGGAGGCAAGCTCCGCTCTGTGTCTTTTCGGAGGATACGTCATCGTAATTATGAAATGGAGTACTAAGGGATTGGACGATGTTTTTCCGGGCCGCTTTGAAGGAGGGGAGGAGACTCCCCTCAATTCCCATGACAAGAGAAAAAGACATGGCCAGTATTACGATAATGGGAGTTAGAGTAAACCGAAAGGCCACCTCTGCAAAAGTGGCCAAGTAAGTGGTAAAGACGGGGTCATCATTTGAAGGGACAAGGCTAAAAAAAGTTTCATTAAGGCTTCCATTAGAGATAGGAAAATCGATTCAATCAAAAATGCAAACAGGATGCTTCCACGATAGAATCCGAGGGCCCGAAGGGTGTCGATTTAAACTGTACGGTTGGCCACAGTGCCTTGGTTCTGGGGCACCACGTACCCCTAAGCATTGAGCAGGAACCTTGGCTGATCGGCTCTTTGACCTTATTGGACCGTTGCGATTTCAACCTTTGTTTGGCCTGGAAAAACCATATTGAATAAGAAGCCAAAGGCCAAAAAAAAATCCCCCCCCTTTTCGGAAAGAAGTTTTTTCGTTTGTTAAAACAGGGGCTTCACTTGGGTGATTCCTGAAACGGGAAAGATGGGAGGGTGGAGGGAACGGTGGTTCCATAAAAACCCTTTGTTTAATTTGAAAAAGAATCTAATTATTCCCATTCTATCGTTTTCTCCCCAGAGTCTTAAAGAAAAACCCTGTTTTCCCTGAAAAACATTCTCTTGACAAAAGCGCGGGTTCAAGGTTATAAATAAACTAACTAGTCAGTTTATTTATACAATGCTTACAATGGAGGTTTAAAGTGAATTGTCCAAGATGCAAAGGGGTCATGCTCCCAGAGCGGTTTCAGGATGTAAGGGATGATACGGGTAAAATAACATTTTACGGTTGGCGCTGTTTGACTTGCGGTGAGATTCTGGATCCTGTTATCATGAGAAATAGGGGTAATCGTCCTTTAACCCGGAGTCGCGGAAACAAGGTGTTAAAATCATCTTTTTTCACGGGAAAAAGCAAATAACCTTTCCCTGAAACCGCGAAACTTTTCTGTGAGTTCTAGCATTTGAAGAAAACGTTTCCAACAAAAGGTGAAATTACTCGGAATAAGGTTTTAAAATCTGCCCAGCGCCTGTTTTTTCTCAACGGATATCATCGAACCAGTGTCGATGATATCCTGAGGGATTCCAAAGTCAAAAAAGGCAATTTTTATTTCCACTTTAAGAGTAAAGAGGCGTTGGGATATGCGGTGATCGATCTCTATTCTGCCTTTTTTCGGGAAAATCTCAATGAGATGATACAGGGAAATGGAACGTCCATTGGGAAAATCCTTTCCTTTTTCTCCAAGGGGGAGAAGCATCTCGCCAAAAACGGTTGTCTGATCGGCTGTCCCTTCGGAAATTTTGCCTTGGAAATGTCCGATGTTCACGATGGGTTTCGGGAGCGGGTGGACCAGATTTTTGATGAATGGGCCCACCAAATGAATCTGGTTCTTCGGGAAGGAAAACAAAAAGGAGAAATCCGAAAAGAAGTAGACACAAAGGCCTTATCTCATTTATTGGTCGCCGTTGCAGAAGGGGCCACCCTTCTGGTTAAAGCCAAGAAAAATACCTCCGTTTACAGGGCCTGTGCGAGAAGTCTCCGTGCCATGTTAGAGCATTCCCAGGTTTGATCCCTTTCTGGTTGACTCACCCTCCCCTTTCCTTCATAATTTTACGGTTTTTTCAAATTGGGCGCCTCTATGATTCCCTATCCGCAAATTGATCCAACCCTTGTAAAGCTTGGCCCCCTCCAGCTGCGTTGGTACGGCCTCATGTATGCCATCTCTTTTATTTTGGCCCTATTCTTTTTGAAAAAGCTTGTGGTTCGGCTGAAGGTCAAAATGAAAGTAGAGGAAGTCCCCGATTTGGTCCTTTATGCGGCCATGGGGGTCATTTTTGGGGGAAGGTTGGGGTATGTCCTTTTTTATAATTTCGATTTTTATTGGAATCATCCAGGACGAATTATTGCCATCTGGGAAGGTGGGATGTCTTTTCATGGGGGTTTGTTGGGAGTGTTGGTGGCGGGCTCTCTTTTTTGTTGGAAGAGGGGATACTCCTTTCATGAGGTAGCCGATTTGGCAGGAGTGGTGGCCCCCATGGGCTTGTTTTTTGGGCGGATTGGAAATTTCATTAACGGTGAACTTTATGGCAGGGCGACGGATGTTCCCTGGTGTATGGTTTTTCCAACGGGAGGGGATATATGCCGTCATCCGTCTCAGCTTTACCAAGCGTTTTTAGAAGGGGCAACTCTATTTACAATCCTTTGGGTGTTAAGCCGGAAGCCCTTGCCCAGGGGAGTTCTTTTTTGGACCATGATCATGGGTTATGGGGGGTTTCGGTTTTTTGTTGAATTTTTTAGGGAACCCGATGCTCACCTAGGTTTTATTATGGGGCCTTTTTCTATGGGGCAGGTTTTAAGTTTTCCAATGTTTGGGCTAGGTTTTGTGATGCTCATCGTCCTTTTAAATAAACACACCCCTCCGGAAGAGGCCAAAATGAAAAGAAAAAGGAAAAAGGATTAATGGAAAAGTTGATCCCTTCTATACACGTTTTAAAAACCAGAATACATTTCCTGAATACTGAATATTAAAAGGTTTAGAATTTTTTTGGGTGATCATTAATGTTTCCAATTTTGATCCTGTGGTTCCATTTAATTGCGGTTGTTTTCTGGTTTGGGGGGATGTTGTTTCAGTGGCTGGTTTTAGGCCCGGTTCTGCTTGGGGCCAATTCGACAGCAAGAGACCTGGACATTCAACGGAAGGTCAACCAGCGATTTAAAACCGTTCGGTGGGTCAGTCTGATTACCTTGATTGTGACCGGGGTAATGAATCTTCTCTACGAGGGAGGGTCCGCCCGGTTGGAGTCCGACTGGGGAGGGATTTTAATGATTAAATTATTTTTGGTTGCCGTTGTGATCGGCTTGAGTATCGTTTTGGATGTGGTGATGGGTTCTGGAGGAAGGAGGTCCCTTTCCCCTAATTCCCCTGCATCAGTAGAATGGATCAATTTAGGAATTCTTCTTTTTGGCTTTTTGACCTCTTTGATCGCAATCTATTTGGCGAGGTTTTAAGTGTCTTTTCTTAACCCAATCTCCTTCCATTAGCAGTGTCTCCTATTTTAAGCGAACAAAAATCCCTCTGGGTAGCAAAATCCCTTTTATTTTTCTCTCCTTATTTAAAGAAAAAATTCGTTTGAACCCCAAATAGACATTTGCAGACTGAGAATGCTAAAATTCGGAGTTGGGAAAAAAGGGGTTTGTTGGAAATGGTACAAATGAATCACCCATTGAGCCAAAATCTGAAGAAGGGCCTTCCTCAAGTTATTGAATTGATAAGAAATACCGGGTTTTTTGATTTTTTTGACCTGTTTCCCCAGGGCGAGTTTTATCTGGTTGGTGGTGTGGTTCGAGATTTGATGTTGGGAAAGAAAACGCAAGATTTGGATTTGGTGGTCCGGAAGGTTGCCCTACCAGATTTAGAAGAGGCTTTAAAAAATTTAGGCAAGGTCCAGGTTGTTGGAAAAAATTTTGGTGTGCTTAAGTGGGCTCCAAAGGCGAAAGGAAGCGGAGTGGTTGACATTGCCCTTCCACGAACGGAGAAATCTAAGGGATTACGCGGTGTTTATCGAGAATTTATAATTGATTCTGACCCTAACCTTCCCATGGAAGAAGATTTAAATCGCCGGGATTTTACGGTAAATGCCATGGCCCTTGACCTTCGGACCGAAAAGGTGCTGGATCCCTTTGGCGGGTCGGGTGATTTAACGGGGAAGAAGCTTCGTGCGGTGGGAGATCCAAGGGTTCGGTTTCAAGAGGATTATTCAAGAATTCTACGGGGAATCCGTTTTGCCTGTCAATTGGGTTTTGAGATTGAGGAAGAGACCTGGATGGCCCTCAAAGGCCTGATTTCTGGCCTTGTGAACCGGCATGAGGATGAAAGTTTTGTGGTTCCAAGGGAGGTAATCGGTAAGGAAATGGTGCAGGCCCTAACCTATGATCCGGTTAAGGCTTTTGATTTATTCGGTCAAAGCGGGGCCATGGAAATCATTTTACCGGAAATCCTTTCCATGAAAGGTTGTCCTCAGCCGAAAAACTTCCATAGTGAAGGGGACGTTTGGACCCATACAAGGTTGGCCTTGGCTCAATTATCTTCCCCAACCTTTCGGAAAGAGTTCCCAGGGGAGCCTTTGAGTGCGGAACTGGTTCTGTCGGTTTTATTACATGATCTCGGAAAACCCCACACGCTCAAAACTCCTGAGCGGGATGGGACCGATCGGATTCGCTTTGACGGGCATGACCGTGTAGGGGCGCAAATGGCATCTAAAATTTGCCGCCGTTTGAAGCTTTCACAATATCCGAAAGGGGACCTTTTACATGTGGATTCTGAGGATTTATCCTGGTTGGTTGGAAAGCACCTAATATTGGTTCAGGGCCAGGTAATGGAAATGAAAGCAACGACCATTGAACGCTATTTTTTAAAACCCGGCTTTCCGGGAAAAACTTTATTACAGTTAATTTTGGCTGATTCCCTGGCCACCATTCACGAGGACGGGTTTCCTAATTTGACCAGCTATTACCAGGTGAAAGAGAGAATAACCAAAATCCAAAAAAAAGCCCAACAGTTCCGGAAAGTTCCTGCTCCCTTTTTAAATGGGGAGGACGTGATGCGTATTTATGGAGTCGGGCCGGGGCCCCAGGTTGGAGAAATTCTATCTATGCTTCGGGAAGAGCAATTAACCGGGCGTGTTAAAAGTCGAAAAGAGGCGATCACTTTTTTGAACCGTTCAAAGGGTAACCCAGGGGATACTAAGAAAAGCGTGAACCATTAACCGTTTCAATTTTTAAAATTTTTTTCTCGGAGAGGAAAATCGGATGATTACCAATTTTGAAGTTTCAGTATTTTTAAAGGATTTAAGGGACGAGGGGCCTGAGGTAAAGGGGATTGTGGAGAATTTTTTAAAAGTGGTGGATGATGCCCACAATCCGGATTTGGATAAGGCCCGCAAACGGTTACAAGCCCTCATGAAAAGAGATTTAGAGATCGGAAAAAATAAAGAGGTGTGGGACCTTTTTGCCAATCGACTGGAAGGAATTCCACCCGAAACGAGTGATCCCCTTTCCCCAAGAAAGAAGGTGGACCTTGGGCTTTCCCCTCCTTAAAAAGCGAAGGCCCATTGAACGGCATATTCTTCATAATGGTCCGTGCTATCCACCAACCGGACCTCGGCTTTAAGGGCGCTGAAAGCCATGATATCAAAACGGATCCCCGCAACAGTGATTTTTTTATCCTGTTTTCCCAGGGCAAGGAAATAGGGATCTTCTTCATGTATGGTAAAACGCTCATGCCGTACATAAGGGGTGACGCGTTCTAGAAATTTATAACCCCCTTGTATATACCAGGCATAATTGATGAAATGCGAGGCTCCAGACCCATGGTCACGTATCTGATATCCCTCAGCAATTAATTCAATATTTTTGGCAGAATATTCTAAATCTGCACTTAGAATTTCTTGGATGACTTGGTTGGCTCCTCCAACCAAAATGCGATTACCATCTATATCAAAAAATTGTATTTCGCTAAAGTTTCCGGAGATTCCAATTCCCAGTCCCTCAATTTTTGATGGCAAAATTTCCAAATGAAATGAAAGGGCTTTGTTTTTATTATTGTCCGAAACACTGTTTGGATCTAAACTTCCGGTTGTTCCGGCGTTTTTAATTTTTGGACCGTTCCCTGCCATGACACTATACTCTAGTGTTCCTTGGTTTCGGGATAACCGACCTGTTAACCAAAGACCGATCAGGTGAGTGGGTAAAACCCCTCCCTGGTCATCAAATTGTAGGAAGGATGGCCTATCGATGGTTGTATATAAAAGAGAACCGTGGTGATAGGCTGTGTTCCAATACCCCAACACATTATGAAATCGCCCTGCCCGGACAATAAACTCATCACGAAAATAATAACTGATTTGTAACCGCTCTAAATCAATCTCAAATTCTCCATTATCTTCTCCTTCAATGAGAATTTCACCGAGAACATCGATTCGATCATTTAAGGAGTGAGATAGGTATAAATCTAGGTGGCCTAGGGAAAAAGCCCCATTGGTATTCCTATCAGTGGTATCTTGTTTGTTGTCGGTATAATTAAACGTTACGTCAGCGAAACCTTTGAATTCAAAGGTCGAGGCTTTTAAGGGGTGCAGAAAAATCAAAAAAATAAAAAAGGCAAGGAAAAGGGGTGTCCTGGTTGGTAAAAGTCTTTCATCTTTCGTTTTAAAAATATTTTTCATTTGGTTCAATTTTCCATTGGGGAAAATTTTTAGAATCTATCTATTTTCCTCTTACTGATCTTAGCATTTTTTGCAATATTGGCAATCTTTTCCCCTTTTTTCATACTCGAGAATATTTCCTAACCGATCTAGTTCAAAATGACAACAAGCCAGTAATAGGGTTTTTAGTTTCTCTCTTCCCCTTTGTACCCTGGATTTGGCCCCGGACAATGACCGACCTAGGTGTTGGGTTAATTCTTTTTGGGTGATTCCCTGAAACTCTGTTAGGAATAGTGCCGACCGGTAACGTTCCGGGAGGTTTTCCAACATAGGCTTCAGACATTGGCCTGCTTCTTCATTGAACGTAATCTGATGGGCTTGGTCGCTGAAATTATCGAAAACCACTTGAGGGGTGGCCTGTTTTCCTTCTCTTCGATAATGGTCAACCATGGCATTTTTTACGATTTTAAACACCCAAGCCTTGAGGCTTTCTTCTACCTTCAGCTGGTTGGAATGTTTATGGATTTTGATAAAAATATCTTGAAGGATGTCGTCCGCATCCTGTTTGTTCCTCACCTGTTTTGAAAGGAACCGGTGCAGGTCTTTGTGAAATTTCATCCACACTGCAGAGACATCCATTTTTTTTCCGCTATGGGTTTGTGAACCGAACGTTTTTGGTAATTCCAATAGGTCTCTTCAGCCCTTCCTGTGCCAATCGGTGCTGAAAAACGGTTCTGGTTACACGCAGTTTAAATGAGATTTGATTTCATGAACATAGGTTTTATATGGATCGGCCATCGGGAAGGGGTTTTTTCCCTTGATCTGAAACGCAGCCCAGTTGATGACATAAGGAGAGGGATTGTGAATCAGGTGGCTGATTAAATTCCCCCTCCCAAAGGCCCGGGTGTTGCGGGGTGGGTTTTGTGTAGCTAACTGGATAGCGTTGTCTGTGGTAAAGCGAAGGGCCCGGTTCTCTTCCAAAAGGCCAAAGAAGAGTCCTCTTTTGGGATCAAGATTGTGATAGGCCAGGTCTAGGCTTTTGATCCAAGGATCGTTCCAATCCAGTCCTTCGGACTCAATAAAGGTTTCCAAAAGCCAGCGCTTGGCAGCCCAATCCACCCGATCAACTAAATGATGATAATCCCCTCGTAGATCCCCTAATACCCGTTCCCACTCCACCAGGATCCAATCGGTTTCTGGGTCTTGTCCTTTGAGAAATTGCTTTGCCCGTGACAGATATTCGGTTTGAATGTCAATGGCTGAAATGGTTTTTCCACTTTCCAAGGGAATGATCCATTGACGTAGTGGGTCCCTTGAGATGCTTTTTAAACTTTGGACGGGGTCTTTCAGGTTCAAATGGTTTGGACCTTTACCCTCCTCAATCAGTTGAAGGACCAAAATGGTCGTTCCGATTTTAAGAGCGGTTGCAAACTCCGACATATTGGAATCCCCGATCAAGAGGTGAATACGACGATAACGGGTGGGATCTGCAAGGGGCTCATCCCGGGTATTAACGATTGCTCGGTTAAATTGGACCCATTGATAGAATTCATTGACAATATGATCTGCGCGCTGGGAAATTTGAAATGGGCTTTGACCCGATGGTGAATCTTTCTTGCTTCCTTTTCCTTCCTCCAAAAGGATCCAATCTCCAAGGGTTTGATGGATTCCTACCCTTCCTGTCCCTGAATAAATCTGACGGGTGACCAAAAAAGGAAGAAGTTGGGAGAGGCCCTCAAGGTTAAATGGGAAAGCGCGGCTAACCAGAAAATTTTCATGGGAACCAAAGGTTGCCCCTGTCTCATGATCGATGTTATTTTTTATTAAATCAATTTTATCTTCGGGATGTATTTCCCTTAAGGCATTTTGCAGAATCCAATCCCCCGCACGGTCAAAGGTCACCATATCTAAAAGGGAGGCACATTCTGGGGAAGCATATTCAAGATGACCCATGTCCATATAAATACGCCCTGCATTCACAATGAAACCTCCATTTCCAGGGGGTTCATCATAGCCACGGTGGTGAAGATCCACTATCCCGATTTGTTTTTTCTGAAAGAGATAATCTTTTAATCGGTGGCCCACTTCTTCCGGAGATAAAGAAGGGGATTCGCTGGTGATAAGGCAACCATATTCGGTTTCCAAACCCATGATCCGATTGAGCATTTTATTCCTTTGAGGGGTGAACCCACTGGGTAAGAATGGATTCCATTTCTTTAGGGCCCAAAGTTCGGAATTTAGAGGATCCGGGGTGCCCTTCTTCCAGAACGGCTATTTCAGGTTTAAGGGTTTGAAGGGCTTTTTTGATGATCACATCCCTTTCGGAAGAGGACGGGAGAGAAGCTTTTCCTTTTTTCTCTTCTTGTTCTCTTTCCTCGGCAAATTTATTTTGGCTCGAAAAACCTACCGCCCAGGCTTTAAGCGCCAGTTGAATGGCGGCATCTCGGGGTAATGAGGAAAGGTTTTTTGTTTTTTTCAAGTAATCGGTCATCCGTTGACCGATTACTGGGTTTGCGGCCAAGACGGCCATATCTGTATATTCCTCAAAAATGCCATCATAATCCAATGACATGATGGGGGTCCGGTGGAAAGATGGGTCTAATTGAACCAAGAGGAGTTTAATCACAACCGGGGCCCGGAATATTTCTTCAAAGGCCTGTTTCACGGGTGGTGCCAAACCAAATTTCATGAGCCGGGCGATGGTAACATCAGAGGGTGAGCGATTAAATCCTTCAAGATGAGCCATTTCTAAAAGCGAGGCTCGCATTCTTTCCAGATCTGCAGGGTGTCCCATTCCACCCAAAGCGATGCGATCATAAATTTCATAAATTTTTTGAGTGCCGCTACTGAAGGTGAGCAATAATATGCCGGCGTTATACACCAATGCCACCACAGGACTGCCCTGCTTGAATTGGTCGTCTAAATAGGCCCTTCGGTTTTCAACGGCCTCAATCCATCGATAGGGTTCCTCAAACATGGGTTTTCTCTACCCCTTGAAGGAAAATTTCCCGAAGATGGGTGGGGTTCACTTCTTGGATTCCCTCTTTGGTAATTAGTTTGATCACTGGAAATATGTTCGCTTCTTTTTTAATTCCCCCAGTTGCAGAATCGAATTCCGCAGCGGTCTCAAGTATTCTCAAGGAAAGCAAAAGAGCCTCTGATTCGGTCATTTGGGAAAGCGGTGTGGGGGTCCAACAATTGACATAATGGAGAATTCCTCGGATGGTCGGAGATCCGGAGCCAGAGGTGGCAAACTCTACCCCTGTAAATTCTGCTCCTAGAATGTCATAGAAATAAATACGTCCTGTTCTTAGCCCTATATCATATAAGGTAAAAATCGGAGCAATGGCCCCGATTCCCTGCAGGGCCATGGGAATATTTTCTTTCAGAAGTCTGGATAGGGCACGGACCTTTCCTTCCAAGCTCAAATCTTGAAGTTGGCTTCTTCGATAATATTTAAATGAATGATCCAATATCCGTGCGATTTCAAACGCCGTAGCAGGGACCCCGGCAATAGCCAACACACTGTGTCGGTCGATTTCCAGAACTTTGTCTGTTCGATCATGCATTACGACATTTCCGGCAGTGGCTCGGCGATCACCAGCGACCAAAACACCTTGATTATATTTGAACGCGAGAATGGTTGTCCCTTGGGTAATGGCGTCTTTTTCTCGATGTTTTTCTACCGATAAGGAATGTTCAAAACGATATCCATTCTGTTGAAGTAGATTCAAAAAATCCCCTTTCAATGCAGCTCTCCTTTGTTTTTCACGATCATTCGCCGGTTCTTTGTCGATAGCGTTCCGCTTGTTTGGGATCGACCTTGCGCATGCGTTTTAAGAGGTTATCTTTTTCGGGGGACCCCACGTCTGGTTTTCGGGGACCGTCCTTATCCAGTGGCCGCTGAATGGGCTCTATGGGGTGCTTTCTCCGTTCGAAAGAAAAAGGGATCGAGAAAACAGTTTGTGAAATTTGAGGTTTTCTGGGTTCCATGATGATTCCTCCCGCAATAAATTAATTTTTTAGGTGGATCCGATTCTTTAAACTACTCAGAACATTCATTGCTTCCTTCCAACTTGATGCGGCTTCCAATTGTGTGTGCCATTCGTTAATTTCTCTAGGGTCTAGAAGTCTCTCCATATTGAGTACGGGTTTATGCCACCCGTTTTTGAAGGATATTTTTTCCCATTGAATGGATTGGATTTGGTCCTTAAACTTACGAATGCAAAGACCACGAATTCTGGCCCGGGTTCCCTCCGGCGGAAAAATGAGGGCCTCTTGGATTTCCTGATCGGTGGTCAGCCGCTGAATTTTCCCCTCTGCTTCAAGTGCCGTGTACAACCCTCTTTCCGGGTCTAGGTTGTGGTATTCCAGATCTAAACTAACCAGCCAGGGATCGGTTTTGGAAATTTTTTCTTCATCACAAAAAGTGTTGAGAAGCCATTCTTTCGTAATCCAGTCTACCCTATCTTTTAATTTTGACCGATCGGTTTCCAATAGCGCTAATACCTCTTCCCATTGGCTTAAAATCCAGTCCGTTTCTGGGTCTTCTCCCGAAAGGTTTTTCTGAGCCGCTAACAGGTATTCGGATTGAACCTGTATGGCTGTTAAGGTTTTCCCTGTTTGGCTTCGGAGGGTTTGCCTCAAACTTGGATCTTTTGAGACCTTTCGGATAGTTTGGACGGGGTTTTCTAAAAAAATTTTCGGAGCTTTTCCCCGATGGATGAGTGTCAACACCAACCATGTGGTTCCTACTTTCAGGGCGGTGGCGTATTCCGACATATTGGAATCCCCTAAAATAAGATGAAGACGGCGGAATAGAGAGGGGTCTGCATGAGGTTCATCCCGTGTGTTGACAATGGGACGATCTTTCATTGTTTCAATACTCAGTTCTGTCTCAATAAAATCTGCCCGTTGTGAAATTTGAAATTCTCCAAACTGAAACCCGTTTTCCGGTGATTCAATCCCCATTTTCCCAGCCCCTGTGAAAATTTGGCGGGTGACCAGGAAGGGGATTAGATTTTGGGCTATGGTTTCAAAAGGGACGGAACGTGGAAGGAGGTAATTTTCATGGCACCCATAACTGTGTCCATGAAAGTCGGTATTATTTTTATAAAGCTGAACTTTCCCCCGCCCTAAACTCAGATTTCGTTTCCCTGCGGCCTGCCGTAAGGTCCATTCCCCTGCCTTATCGTAGATCACCAGGTCTTTGATTCGGTTGCATTCGGGGGTTGAGAATTCCGGGTGAGTGTGATCGTTATAAAATCGCGCTCCATTGGACAACACCAGATCGCTTTTCATTTCATAAAAGGTAAAGGGACGGTTTGAGTCAATCCCTTTGAGGAAGGCTTTTTCTTCGTCGTCTTGGCTTAACCCTTTGACACGGGTACCTCTAGCGTCTTGGTGCGGGTCTTCCCCTTGGTAATCCCATTCCTGTTGAAATTTACCCTGAAGATGGGTCCTGACCAATTCCATGGATTCAATGACTGGGTCCACTGTTTCGAGGTCCTCCCGGGTAATTCCATATTCGGTTTCTATTCCAAAGAGTTTAAACATGTGGGGTTTTTCGGATTCGGGCTTTGCCATAAGGGGCCTTTGGAAATTTTAAATGATCGTTTGAGGATGGATAGATCTTTCCCTCTTCCCCTTACGGGACGCCAAGACACTGACCACCTGATGGGGATCTTTGTCCAAAAGTTTTAACCATTCCTCAGAGGAATCCTCGGGAGGTAGAATTTCACCTTCTCGATATTCTTCTTCCACGGCCTCCTTTAAATCTAACATTTGAATTCCCCCGCCTTTTTTCTCCTGAAGGGTTCGTTGGATGGCTTTTTCTTTTGCCCGATGGATCAAAGCGGCAAGAATCGCCCCAGAAACCAGGTCTCCCCGATAAAGAATATCCCGCTTTCCATTGCGATATTGGACGGTCAGGACCTGATTTTCTTCGGACCGCTGAAACAAAAGGTCGACGCCTTGTTGGATTAAAGCCTGTCTAGCCGCTTCGGGATCATTCCCGTGTATTTCCAGCAGTTGGGGGTCCAGAGGGATATCAGGGGTCAGATAAATATTTAGAATTTCAGAGACCCCTTTTTCATCGGGTCGTTTTACTTTTATTTTTCGGTCAATCCGCCCCGGTCGTAGAATGGAAGGATCAATCATATCGGGACGGTTGGAGGCAAGGATAATCACCACATCCCGCAGCGAATCAATACCATCCATTTCTGTGCAAAACATAGGAACCAGCGTGTTGGAAATATTCAAAGACCGCATGGCCCTTCGGGTGCCTAAAATCGATTCCGCTTCATCTATAAAAATAAAGGGGAGAAACCCCGCTTTCTTTTTTAATTTTGCCTGGGTAAAGAGATCCCGGACCATCCGCTCGGATTCCCCTAGCCACATATTTAATATTTCGGGCCCTTTGATATGCATAAAGAACTGTTGGAGCGGTTTATTACCCTGTTGCTTAGAGAGTTGCTTTGCAAGGCTAAAGGCCGTGGCTTTCCCGATCAGCGTTTTACCGCATCCCGGAGGCCCATACAGGAGAAACCCTTTGGGTTGCTGGTATTGAAATCGTTTAAAAATTTCAGGATTAAGCAGGGGATGCTCAATGGCGCGACGAATGGCAGTTACCGCTTCTTTTTGACCCCCTATCTCCTCCCAAGAGACCTGGGGAATTTCCTCTAAAAGGTGTTGCCGGGTTTCGGGTCGTTCCAGGTTTTCAATGGCTACCCGTTGGCTGGGGTCCATTCGAATCGTATCCCCGGGTTGAAGCGCTTTGTTTGCCAGTTGAGTGGATCGAATCAGGAGAATATTTTGCAAGCCTTGTTCTTGGCCAACCCGAATTCTTCCGTCCGGAAGAGCGTCTACTACCTTAGCCACAGGACCCCCACGATCATAGTCCAAGCCTTTTATCACCGCAAAGGCTTCATTGACTAAAATTTGTGAACCGATTTTTAAATCTTCTTTAGAAAGTCTGGGATCAATTTGAGCATGATATTCCGATCCCCCAATAATGATGTGGGCCATTCCGGTGGCAGGTAGACCCAATAGCGTTCCAACCCGGTTGGCGGGAGAGGTTACTTTTTGCAGAACCTCTTGGAGCTTTTTGACTTCCGTTTCTGCTTTTTGAACGGTAATTTCCCCGTTCAGAAGCGATTGCCGGAGCCGGTAAAGCGTCTGGTGCCGTGGGTCCTGCAGGTCCGTAGCGGTTAAAAGCTGATCAATCAGGCCAATGGAGGTTTCATTCTGCTCGGAAGGGGATTTTGCTGACCCTCGGCTGTTTTCCTCACTAGAATCTGAAATTCCCGTCGATTGAGGGTGATGGTCGCTCATAAGAATTTTACCCAAGGGTTAATCAAAACGATTTTTAGAATAACATAAACCGGATTGGGGTGTCATCCTCTATATATTGGGGTTGGCGTGGTTGCCTAAATTGAGGGCCCGTCCGGCAAAACAAATTGCCGGTCTTCCGGCCCCAAACCCCACTTTCGCTTGGGCAAAGCCAGATGGAGCCCCCTATTGTTCGTTTTTGCTCACTAGTTAAATACCCACGGGTGATGCCAACCAAAGGACCATTTCTTTAAGGCGTGTGTGAGGCGGACTTCTCGCTGAAGGCAAGTCAATTGGATTTGTGGTTAAAAAGTGGCAGGGGCTCTTCCCGTGGGTATCTACCGCTTTTAAAAAAACCGATGACAGTTTGTTGGGTTAGGCAATAGCAAGAGAAAGGGTTATTGAATGATGGTAAAAAATTGTTTGGTGGCATTATTTGAACTAATTTTCGCTGCGACGCTCCGTGCAATTCCCCGGAAAACCTCCGATTGAGGGGAGGAGGGGTGGGACACCAGGAGGGGCTTTCCATGGTCCCCCCCTTCACGGATAGAAGGGTCGATGGGAATTTCTCCTAGAAAAGGGACACCCAGTTTTTTGGCGGCTTCGCGGCCGCCCCCGTGACTGAAAATATCGGTTTTTCCTTGGCAGTGGGGACAAATAAAGGTACTCATATTCTCCACAATACCCAGAAGAGGAACATGGACTTTTTGAAACATAGCCAGCCCCCTTTTAGAATCAAGGAGCGCCACATCTTGAGGGGTAGTGACAATCACCGCTCCCGTTAAAGGAACCAGTTGAACGATACTGAGTTGAGCATCTCCTGTTCCCGGAGGCAAGTCTACGAAAAGGTAATCTAACTCCCCCCATGCCACATCCCTGAGAAATTGCTGTATGGCGCCATGAATCATTGGCCCTCGCCAGACCACGGGTTGGTCCTCAGGAACCATAAAGGCCATGGACATGATCTGGATTCCGTGGCTTTCTGCAGGAGCCAGTTTCTTCCCTTGATTGGTTGGGGGTTTTTGAACTCCCATCATCATCGGGATGTTCGGGCCATAGATGTCCGCATCGAGTATTCCCACTGCAGCACCGGCTTGGGAGAGGGCAACCGCCAGATTAGCGGTTGTTGAAGATTTACCAACCCCCCCCTTTCCGCTGCTAATGGCGATGGTATTTTTGATTTGGGGTATAAGGTTATCCTTGACTTGGGAGTCTCCCGAGGTGATCTGTGATTTAAAATGAACGGTCACCTTTGATATTTCGGGAAGGGAACGGAGAGCCTTTTCCACCAGGTCCCGCAGTTCTGCCGTAAGGGATTTAAAAGCTGGGGTGGTCAGCAAAAGGGTCAGTTCTACCTCAAATCCTTTTATTTTGAGGTCTTGAATGGCGTTGAGTGTTCCTAAATCTTTTTCAAGATCAGGCATTTGGACCTTACTTAAAACGCCAATGATATCCTGTTCTTTGAATTCCCCCACTTTATCCTTAAATATCCTTGATTAAAAAAGAAACCAGGTCGGTTATATCTGAACCATCAATAGGAGGTGGGAAAACCTTAATTCCCCATCGGAAGCCATATTAACACAGTCTCCCTTGCCAAATCAATTTCTTTAAGGGCCCCATTATTTTTTAACTGTTTCAAGCCAGGATTTCACATCCGAAAAGACCTGTTCCTTTCTAACCTCACTGAATATTTCATGAAAAAATCCCGGATAGGTGATCAGTGTGTTGAGAGGGTTTTTGAGGTTTTGATAAAACTCAATGCTTCCCTGGGGATTGACGATTCGATCACCGGTTGGACATAGGATTAAGCAAGGAAGGTGAAGACGGTGAGGATTCCTATGCACAAATGAGAGCATGTGATTAAATTCCAAAAAGAAGCGGGGGGTGATAAAGGGGTGAACCAGTGGATCCTGAATGTAGGCCTTTCCAACGGATGGGTCATGGGAGAGGTGCCGATACCGGAGTGTATGGCGGAGTTGGAGGTTGGGTTTAAACCAGTTTAATATTTTTACCACGCCATAAAGGGACCTATGAAAATTACGGATCCTCAGGCCTGGTGCGGAGAGGATGATTCCCTCCAGGTGGGAATCATGGGTCATTGCAAAGGCGGAAGCGATGACCCCTCCCAAACTGTGTCCAATGAGAAAGGTTTTTCCATGGGAAAACTTGTTTTGAACATGTTTTATAAAACCATTCAGGTCATCCAGATATTGAACATATCGGTCCACATGGCCTCGTAAACCCTGGGACCTTCCGAAACCTCTTTGATCCATCAGGTGTACCGCATAACCCAACGGGAGAAAATATTCAATCAAGTGGGTGTACCGGCCAGAGTGTTCACTTAGACCGTGAATCACGCAGAGATGGCCTTTAATGATTTTTGGTAAATGGGAATGTGTGAAAAGCTTTAACCCATCGGTGGTGGTGAGCCAGGTTTCTTCAGGTGCGGGTTTTAGAAAATGAATGGGTTTGTTCAATTCCTTTGGGAAAGACGGTTTAATGGGGTTTAAACCTTGGGAAGGGTGACACCCTGTTGAGCTTGGTATTTCCCTTTCTTATCGGCATAGGAAGTTTCACACGGTTCATCGCTTTCAAAAAATAAAACCTGGGCAATCCCCTCGTTGGCATAAATCTTTGCTGGAAGAGGGGTGGTGTTCGAAATTTCTAAGGTCACAAACCCTTCCCATTCCGGTTCAAAGGGGGTGACATTGGTAATAATGCCACAACGGGCATAAGTCGATTTTCCCACACAAATGGTCATGACGTTTCTTGGAATTCTGAAATATTCCACACTCCTACCTAAAGCAAAAGAGTTGGGAGGAATAATACAGACCTCTCCTTCATAATCCACAAAAGAACCTTTATCAAACGCCTTGGGATCTACGATAGTGGTATTGATGTTAGTGAAAATTTTAAATTCATCGGCAATCCGAATATCATACCCGTAGGATGAAAGACCAAAAGAAATGGCGTTGCCCCGTATTTGTTTTTCTTCAAATGGCTTAATCATTCCTTTGCGGATAGAATTCTCTCTAATCCAACGATCACTCTTAATCACGGCTCACCTCCTCTTCAATGGGTATTTCCACATGCTTTGGTTGGGGATATTGATACACTTTGTTTTCATAGTTTTTTAGAATAACCTCGCGGCTATTGATGGACAAGAGATTATCCGATGGCAGAATGGGGATTTTCCCCCCCCCTCCCGGCGCATCAATGACAAAATGAGGAACCGCCATTCCAGAGGTGTGTCCCTGGATCGCTTGGATAATCTCCAACCCTTTTTCCACGCTTTCCCGAAAATGCTCTGTCCCATTGACCAAATCCGTTTGATATAAATAGTAGGGTTTTACACGAATGGCCAGTAATTTTTGCATTAACTGTTTCATCACATCAGGATCATCATTGACTCCCTTTAATAACACGGTTTGGCTGCCCAGGGGAATCCCGATATTTGCTAATTTTTCGCAAGCCTGTTTTACCTCAGGCGTAATTTCATCGGGATGGTTGAAGTGCAGGTTCATATACAGGGGGTGATATTTTTTGAGCATGTCACACAGCTTATCCGTGATTCGGGAGGGTAGGCTTCCAGGAACCCGGCTTCCAATTCGAATAATTTCCAAGGTTGGTATTCCCCTCAGGGCCTTAAGAATGGTTTCCAGGTGCCCATCCGGAATGAGTAACGGGTCACCTCCAGAGAGGATGATATCCCTAATTTCCGGGTGATTGGAAATGTATTCCACCACTTTCATCAGATCTCCTTTTGAAACAAAACCAGGTTTTCCAACCAACCTTTTCCGAGTGCAAAAGCGGCAGTAAATGGGGCATTGGTTGGTGACCATAAATAAAACCCGATCGGGATAGCGATGGACCAAATGGGGAACCGGGCTGTCTTTTTCTTCATGTAAGGGGTCATCAATACAATGGCTGGTGTTTTCCATTTCAGCGGATTGAGGAACGACCTGGTTCCAAATGGGATCTCCCTTTTCCTTGATCAGATTTAAAACATGAGGGGTAATCCGCATGGGATATTCTTGTATCACTTTTTGAACCTCTTCAGAGGGAACACCCAGATGCCTTTCTAAATCTTCTGCTTTTACAACGCTCGCTCTCAAATCTTTTACCCATTGTTCCATGGATATCAATCTCCTTTTTTCAAAGAGTTATACGTGCGATCCAAGTATCCCACAATTTCTTCCTCATCGGATAACACAACATCTCCATCCTGAAGAACGGGAACGGTATTTTGACCTGAGACCTGAAATACTTCTTTTCTTTGAGGCCGAGCAGCCGGAACCTCAATTTTTTCATAGGCCAGCCCCAATTCATTCAATTTTTTGATGACCACTTCGCAGTAAGGACAAAACTCCAGACTGTATAATTTCAACATCAAAATTCCTCAATTCTCGTTTCGAAGACCGCAGGGGCCCATAATGGCATCACCCATTCCGTGAATCAATTTTTTATCAATGGGGCAGAGGGTGGCAAGAATTCCTGAGAGAACAGCTTGATTTTCAACCACAAAATAGTAAGGGGATAGACGAACGCGACCTGCCATGGGGATCAATTCCCGAGAAGGAGAATTCACATATTCCATCTCAAACCGTTTTCCTTTATGGAAACTCTGCAAAATATAGGGGGTTTTGTTAAACTGATCTATGGCATTTTTTAAGACGGCCTCCCATTGCTTTGCAGGAAGGTCATGGCCCACATAAACCCCCCGGCTTCCCCAGGCCAATTCTGAAAACCCGGAGGGTTTAATCACAAATTGGCGCTCTTGCTGGGTACCATGACTCAGCTGAAACCAACTCGTAATCGAATGAGGGCCGAGTTTGAGGTCAGGAATTATAGCATGGGGAGGGATTTCTCTTGGATCCAAAACCCAGGTTTTCGGAAACAGATCTTTCAAGAGTCCGAAGGTTTCCTCCCCCAATTCTTTTTCCCAGAATGGCTGCAAAACGGGGTGATGAAATAAAGCAAAAGCAAGCTTCTCCTCTAAAAACGGTTTGACGGGAGGGGTCAGAGAGATTTTGTCTTTTTTTGCGCTGTAGAGAATCAACTCCGATTTAGGAATATTCATTAAATCAAATAACTCAAAAAATCGGTAACACACATCTATAGAAACCGGGCCTGAGCCCTGATCTAGCCATAACCCTTCCTCGCTAAATTGAACTTCCCTGGGTTCTAGCACATGGGTTTTGATACCCGACTCTCCCATTTTTTCTCCAAACCATTTCATCTCTGCCCGGTAATCCTTGGATTCTTCAGAAATGACGATTGCCAAAACTGGGTTTTCATTTTTGGCAAAGGACCGGACTGCTTTTGAGAATCCATCCAACATTCCCGAGGGCCCACCGACCACCGAAAACGTTTGGGTTTCATAGGCTTTCGAGAGGCAAGCGGTGGTTCCTATCCCCCCTGGAACAGAATCCAATTCGGTTGCGATCATTCCTGAATCCGTTGGAATTAGATCAGGGCGAATAACCAAAGGGATGTGCTGTTTGAACCGATTCATCCGCCCATAGGCGATAAGGGCTTCTGGTTTTCCTTGATCCAAGTAGGCGGAACACCATTTTGGTTGAATTCCCTTGATGCTTTTGAAATAGAGCTGGTTGAGGGCTTTATAAAAAGAGAGGAGAGCGGGCCCGAGGTTTTCGAGAAATTGAATTTCCTCTTGGCTGATCCAGAACGGGTGTGGGGAAATACGCCAACGAGAAGGATCTCGAGAGGATTGGGTGGTTTTTTGAAATATCCCGGCCTCTATCAGGGCTTGTTCAACGCCTAAGCAAACAGCCCGTTTTTCTCCTTTGGTTTTTATCATCACACGGGGTTATCGGTTATGATGGATCTAAACCTTGAGTAAATGTTTCGAACCTCGATCATAACATAGGGAAAAAAGTGATGGCAACCTTTAAGTCACCTGGAAAGGAGCAAAAAAAAGCTTATTTTATCTTTAGATAGACTCAGTGATGAGTTTGGCAAGGCGGTCGGGATAGTTGGTGAATAGGCCATCCACTCCCATTTTGAGAAACCGTTTCATTTCATCGGGATGATTGACAGTGTAGCAGAACACCTGAAAGCCCCGGGAATGGGATTTATCCAAAAGGGCGGGGGAAATTTTCCGAAAGGGAATGTGTAAGGAGTAGGCCTTGAGATCTATTGCACTGGAAAAAATTTTTGAAGTGGCTTCACGATGGGAGAGATATCCAAGAAAGGCTTCCGGAAAATCCTTTCTAATTCTCTGAATGGTTCCATGGTGAAAGGATGAAATCAAAGTTTTCGAAAAGAGATGACACTGATTGAGCAGGTGAATTATATTATCTGTGAAGTTTGGATAGGGGGAGGTTCCCTGTTTCAACTCCAGGTTCAAGGTCACCCGGTCCTGGACCATTTCTAAAACCTCTTGAAGAGTTGGAATGCGTTGGTTTTCGAACTTTGGGTTGAACCAACGCCCCACATCCAGTTTCTGTATTTCCTTAAGCGTGAGGCTTCCCACATTGCGTCGAATTCCGGCCGTCCTCCAGAGGGATGTGTCATGTAGGACCACTGGAACTCCATCTTTTGTTTGGTGTAAATCCAGTTCAATTATGTCTGCTCCCATATCCATTGCCTTTTGGATAGAGGCCAACGTGTTCTCCGGGGCATAGGCTGAAGCGCCGCGGTGAGCAATGTTTAAAGGGTGAGGCAATGGTGGTGCCTTTTCAGAAATCCGTTCTGACACGATTTCAGAGGTGGGGGTAGATGAGAGCGGAGAATCCATATATTTTTCAAGAGAAGATGTTTTTATTTAGCGATTACAAAGCCTTTTGGGAAAGGTTTAGATTCGCATTCGTAACTATAGTCAACTCTTCCAAGGTGGGGTCCTAATAAAACTAACATAGCGGGTCATCCTTGTCAAAAACTCACCGAAAGGAAACCTATTTTGTTTTCGATGGTAAACGGAACCGGAGGTTGGCCTATATTTCTTGACACTTTTAGGGGGTTTGGATAAGATACGATCACTGGTTTTCCCCAGAATTAAATCAGCCTGTTTTTTGATTTGATTAACGAAATTCTTCAAGATAAGGAGCAGGGAATGAAATTTTTTATCGACACCGGCAACGTAAAGGAGATCCAGGAAGCCCAGGAAATGGGAATCCTGGATGGGGTGACCACCAATCCCACATTGGTGTCTAAGGAAGGTCGAGAATTTGAATCCCTATTAAAAGAGATATGCTCCATTGTAGATGGTCCCGTAAGCGCAGAAGTGGTCAGTGTTGAAGCCAAAGCCATGGTGAAGGATGGGAGAGAGCTTGCCAAAATACACAAAAATATTGTGGTGAAACTCCCAACCATTTCGGAAGGGGTTAAAGCCGCCAAGCAATTGGTTTCAGAAGGGATCAAGGTGAACATGACCCTGGTTTTTTCACCGAATCAAGCCTTGGTGGTGGCCAAAGTGGGGGCAACCTATGTCAGTCCTTTTATCGGAAGGCTGGATGATATCAGTCAGGAAGGAATGGATTTAATTCGCCAAATCGTTACCATTTATGAAAATTATGGATTTCAGACGGAGGTTTTGACTGCAAGTATCCGTAATCCGGTTCATGTGGTGGATGCGGCTTTGGCGGGGGCTCATGTGGCCACTATGCCTTTAAATGTCATCCACCAGCTTATCAAACATCCTTTGACAGACATTGGTCTCAAGAAATTTCTTTCCGATTGGGAAAAGGGGTCCCAGCCGAAGAAAAACTGACCCCAACCCTCCAAAACCGTACGATTTGATTTCCTTCCTAATCCATGATGGCCAGATAAGGGTTTGGCTCCCCTTCCTATGATGATTCCATTTTTTTGTAAAAAACGTTTTTTGGGTGTGTTGTTTTTTCTTTTATCTCTCCTTGTCTATGGAGGGAGTACTGTGTCTGGGAAAAAGAACCAGTCCTTTTTGGATCGGACTTTTTCTTCTGGAGGATGTTTATCCTGCCACGCCGAAACCCATCCTGAAAAAATTCCCATTGAAAAAGATTGTTCTTCCTGCCATACGGGATCTTTGGCATTTGAAATGAAAAACCCGCCTCCCATTCCCCTTGAATTTCCAGGTGTGGCAATACCTGTTTCTGAGCCGGTGGAAGGGATGGTTTTTATTCCTGGGGGGGCTTTTACGATGGGTTACGATAAAAGACATCCGGACGAGGCGCCAGCCCATACCGTGACGCTCCCGGGATTCTATATGGATCAATATGAGGTGACCCATCGGGAGTATAAGGTTTTCGCTGAAGAAACAAAAAGACCCTTTCCGGATGATTGGGTTCAAGGGAGATATCCTTCTGGAAAAGATGAGCATCCGGTCAATTTTGTAACTTGGTATGATGCCCACGATTATTGCCAATGGGTGAATAAAAGGCTCCCTTTTGAGGAAGAATGGGAAAAGGCGGCGAGGGGAGTGGATGGTCGTTTATTTCCTTGGGGGAATACATTCGACCCGCAAAAAGCGAATACCCCCCAATCGAAAATTGGTGATACCACTCCCGTGGGTCATTTTCCTGAAGGCAAAAGTCCCTTTGGGCTTTATGATATGGGGGGAAATGTCTGGGAATGGACCAACAGCTGGGCCGTGGCCTATCCTGGAAACCCTAGACCAAAGGCTCATTATTATAATGGTGGGTACAGGGTTTTGCGCGGGGGATCATGGGTTGACTGTTCTTTTTATCGTTGTGGAATTAGTGCCTTTACTTTTAACCGGGGTTATTTTAAACCCGAAACCAAAAATCGGGGTTTTGGATTCCGATGTGCAAAATCCTCATAAATTTTCGGTAATATGATTTACAATGGATTTTTTTTATTTTTCCTGCTGTTTTCATTTGTTTTAACAGCACGGGTTTTTTCCACTGATGCGGTTTCTATACCGATGGAATCCTCATGCCTTCTTTGCCATCAGAGCAAAAAACAGGGTTTACTTCCTAAAAAACAACCCGAATGTCAGGGATGCCATGATGAAAACCCTTTGGTTGAAACTTCAGACAATCAAAAGGGAGAGATCGACCAATCAAGAGGCCAAGGACCTTTCCATGTTCCCAGCCGAGAAACGCTCTTAACCGATCAGGAAAAGGATTTTATTTCCAAAGGCTCCCCACAGGAACCGGTGCTTTCACAAGAAATGGTTTATGTTCCAGAGGGACCGTTTTTAATGGGAAATAACGGGCGTAGTAGTTCAGAGGGTGCGGGCAATTCCGATGAGCAACCCCTGCACTCGATTAATTTAAAGGGATATTGGATCGATCGGTATGAAACCACCAATGCCATGTATGATCTGTTTGTAAAAGAGACAGGCCATCGTATTCCCAAACATTGGTTGAACGGAACTTTTCCTGCGGGCAAAGGAAACCATCCCGTAGTTTACGTGGATTGGAATGATGCAGTAGCTTTTTGCCGCTGGGCTGGGAAAAGGCTTCCCACCGAACCGGAATGGGAAAAAGCGGCCCGGGGAACCGATGGCCGGGTTTTCCCTTGGGGAAACCAGTTTGATATCCAAAAAGCCAATACACCCCAACGGTGGTTGTCCCAAGGTAAGGAAGGGGGAACCCTTGCGGTGGGAAGCTTTGAATCTGGAAAAAGTCCCTATGGACTTTATGATATGGCTGGAAATGTCTATGAATGGACATCCAGTTGGTATCAACCCTATCCAGGGAACACTGTTTTTAATATGCACTATGGGGAGATTAATAAAGTCTTGCGCGGGGGTTCTTGGTACGACTGTCTTTCTTATGGGTGCGGTTTAAGCGCCCCCAGCTACAATCGAACGCGCTTCACCCCAAAAATTCGGAATAAAGGTTTTGGGTTTCGGTGTGCAAAGTCCGAATTGACGCAATAAAATCCCTTTACCCTTACCCTTCTCTCCACACAACGGGAGGAACACTTCTCATGTGTGGGGCGTTCTGCACTTTTACCCGAAAATCCAACCCGTCATTCCCCGCGAAGCTTGTCCCTGTATCCTTATAACGGGGAGCCGGAATCCGGGTGAAGCCCGGAATGACAGTCAAGTTATTAGGAATTATGACCCACTACACTGGTGTTATGTCTTAGAAATACTTTGAAAAATTAAGGCCGTCATTCCCGCGGTAGCGGGAACCCAGGAATCAAAAAACACTGGATTCCAACTCATTCCCACTGGCGTGGTAACGGCCGGAATGACACCTTAAACTTGCTATTCCCCGTAGCTCGCTACGGGGGGTGACCGCTTAGGTTCCCCCTTTAGAAAAGGGGGATAAAGGGGGATTTGAGGATTTAGCTTTTCCTCTGAATACCCCGCAGTCTTGCTGCGGGGATTTTTATTGTAGGATGTTATACTAACGGTAGTTGGTAAACTGCATGTCGATTCCAAAATCCCTTCCTTTGAGGTGTTTCATAATTTCCTGAAGGTCATCTTTGTTCTTTCCTGAAACACGGAGCTGGTCCCCCTGGATTTGGGCCTGAACTTTGAATTTGGATTGTTTTATTTCTTTGACGATCTCTTTGGCCTTTTCCTGAGGAATTCCTTCCTGAAGGGTGATTTTTTGCCGAATGGTTCCCCCCAACGCCTCTTCAAATTTTTGATAGGTCAGGGCTTTTAAGGGAATTCCTCTTTTAACCAATTTGGACTGTAGGATGTCGATAACGCTTTTTAATTTGTATTCATCATCCGAAATTACCACCATTTCTTTTTCTTCCAGCGAAATCTTACTTTTACTTCCCTTAAAATCAAACCGCTGTTGAATTTCTTTCATTGCCTGCTCGATGGCATTTTTGACCTCTTGTAGATCAATTTGTGAAACAATATCAAATGAATTTTGGCTTCCCAATGTCTCCTCCTCTATTCTTTGGATGTTAATCGATTCTTCTAGCACAGGTTGGGTTCACAAGGCAAACTTTCCTTCGAAAGGCAAGTGGAGTGAAGGGCCGGAAAAAGGGCGGGTGTTTTAAAATTATTTGTTTTTAAAGGTTTTTTTTGAGGATTTTGAAGAAAGGTTATTGACAGGTTTTTTTTTAATAATACTATGATATATATTGTTGAAGGATGAGTGGGGATTTATTTTGAGAGCATTACAAATCCGAATTTTTTTTACTTTATTTTTAGGTTTAATTGGGTGTTTGAGCCCGTCACTATCTTGGGCTGTTATGGAAGAAGAAAATTTTTTCTTTAGCCTGGGTGGAGGAAAGTTTGTCCCATTCGACGGACATTCGGGATTTGTGGCGACGGGAGGGCTGTTTTTACCGGTATTATCTCACGTTTTAGTGGGAGGGGAGTTGGAATATAGACAATTTAAAACAAAATTTTTAGGTGTCCGGGGAGTGGAGTCGAAGTCGGTTGCTTTTCGGGCGATGGCGAAATTTCTTTTATTCCAGAAGGGATTCACACCCTACGCAGGGGGAGGTTTTTCAATTGCTCTCAATATCATCGATACAGAAAAAATAGAACGGGAGCGCCCCGGTATTGAGGTTTTTGATAAAGTGGGGATGGGTAGCGGAATATTTGGTTTAGTAGGAGTTCTTGTTCCGGTGAACTCTAATGTTTCATTTTTTGCGGAAGGAAGAGCCAGTTTTGACATTCAACTGACCCATTTTGAAGAAACAGAGGTTGAGAACCTGGGTGGTTTTTCCGGGTTAGGGGGAGTTGTTTTTTATTTTCTTTAAGAGAAGGAATATTAAACAAATTTCAACTAGGAACAATTCATTCCTTTTCTCTTAGCAATAAATGCACTAAAATTAACACTTGACACAAATTTTTTATTTGGTTAGTGTACATTCATTTTATTGGGAAAATTTCACAAAAATTACTTTGGTTTTGGTAAAGACCTTGGAGGAAATCATGAAGGGAATGCTGACATTGGTATTGGTTCTGACGGTTTATATAACGGGTTGCGCTTTTGGGGGATTTTCAAGGGGAAACATTCATGACGTTTCTCCTACTTTTTCCGAGGGAACGACTAAACAAGTTATTGTAGAACAACTAGGTCCACCAGACAAATATGTAAATTTAGGGGATTCGGAATATATGACCTATCGAACTACGAAAGGGTTTTTTGTTTTATTGTTTGGCCAGACCAAGGCAAGAGATTTTGAAATAAAACTTGTTGATGGGAAATACCAATCATCTCGCTGGCTTCCTTCGGGAAGTTCGATTGGAATTTTATCTGCTCAAGGCGCCGTTGCAGAATAAAAAAGGAAAAAAGATGCCAAAAATATCTTATCTTTTAGGGTTTCTTGGAATATTCTTTTGCTGGGGCTGTGCGTTTACCAATATGGGTTCTCCTGTTGCTGTGAAAGGGGTAGATGCGGTCTCCGAAGGGTTTTCACCCGAAGAAGTGATTCAAGCTTTTGGTGTGCCTGATCAGGTTTATACCGATGACCAGAAAACCATTTGGGTGTACCGGTACAAAAACGGAGCTTTTTTTAATTATTTAAACTGGTATTCTTATGGTTCTGTTGGGCGAAGGGACCTCCAGATTGAAATTCGGGACCATAAAGTTGTTAGGATTCACAATTTTCCAGCTGGCGAGGCCTGGGCCTTTGCTGTTCTGGCCCCGGCTCCTCCAGGTATGATAGCAAAATAAAATAGTTTTTTTAGAAATATTTATTGAAGGAAAAGAGGGCTTCTTTGTAAGCAGTTTCCTTTTGAATGGTAAAGCGAAATTCAAGGTCATTAGAGAACGAAAAAGCCTGCGTTGCGGTAATATCCAAATTGGTATGAATATCTCCTAAAGGGAAGTGAGTGAGCGCTCCCTCGATTTGGATACGCCAAAAGGATGTTATGTCCAAAAGGAGTCCGACCCTTCCCCCCCCTCCCAATCGATAATAATCCCTAAACACTCTTCCTACCCCCATATCTGCTTCGGCCATTAAAAATAAAATTTCTTGTCGAAAAAACTCCGTTTTTAGGCTTAACCCCTTTCCTACATTTAACCCGTAGTACAAACATTTTCGAGGAATGCAGTCCAGTTCTTTTGCTAAATCCAGTCCCGTGGTGACCTTCCATGAAAATTTCTTAATCCAGCGGTCCCAAGGTGAAAGAGATATAATTTCCAATAAATTTAACTTTTCAACAAAAGGAGTTCGGTCCTTGTTATCAAACCGTAAAACCAAGTGAAACATTTCGAGTTGGCTGTTGGGAATAAATCCGGTTTGATTTCCGGCAAGATCATGAAGAGCTGGTCGAAAGGAGACCTCCTCAAAGGTAGAATTTCGAGTTAAACCGAAGCCGAACCCTGTTCGTCCGGTCTGGTGGCCACTAAGTGGTGATTCAGTTTTGGAAATTTTTTTTATATAAGACGGTTGCGGACCCAATTGGTTTCGAGCTAAAAGAATTTTTCGTTCCCGTTTTTTGCTTTCTTTACCCTGATTCCGGGTGAACCCTTCCCGGTAACGGTAATAGTCATATGCGGTGTCGAGAATCAATGCTTTCCTTAAATCGGGGAATCGGGCCAATTCTTGTTGAGCTTCTTCATCCATTCTCTCCGAAAGGGCCTGTGTTACCTCAATTTCATTTGGAGAGAGAAGGGAACGTTTGTTTAACATTTGGTTCATATGGGAGGGCCTATATTCCACACTGGTGACCAATCCCGGTTGTTGGATTAATACACGGATCGTGTCAACGGGAATGACCCAAGGGTGAAGGGAGTCTGTGAGATATAATTTCGGGTTTGCAATTTCAATTAAAGGAAGCAATTGATAAGAACAGTTCTCATCCAGAAAAAAATAGTTGAAATAGGTGGTTCCCATTTCCCAAAGGTGCAGAACCAACCGATTGATTTGGTCAGATGTGAGATTCAAATGGTATTCCCATAAATCCCGGCTTTCCAAGTTGGTGTAGGATTGAACCTTAATATAGTAGGGTGTGGTGGAGAACCGCCCTGGGTATCCCCCGAAAAGACCTTTGATTGTAAACATGACCCCATTCCGGGTGGTGGTATCGGCAGAAAAATTAATGGTATAATCCAATAGTCTTTCTTCAGGCCCATGTGATTTATGATTCAGGCGGAGAAACGTGTGACCATACATCGAGGCAGGGTTATCGAGATAGGCGTCAGCGAAGATGATCGTAATGGACTGGGGATCCAGACGTGAACGCCAGGTTTCTAACCGGGGGCAGGGTTGCTCCTGAAGATTTTCGGGGTCAAAATTCAATTGTTCTTTTAACCAGGTGTATCGGGCGGGAAACCTGCATTGGGGATGTTGGTCTTCAGGATTTTTTGGTAAGGGTTCAAAAAAAGCTGTTATCGTTGCTTCTAATTCCGCTTGAGGATTTTTTCTCCCG
Source organism: Nitrospiria bacterium (assembly GCA_036397255.1). Taxonomy (NCBI): domain Bacteria; kingdom Pseudomonadati; phylum Nitrospirota; class Nitrospiria; species Nitrospiria bacterium. The sequence continues at coordinate 26,505 of DASWJH010000084.1, read as the reverse complement.
GTTACCGATAAGAAAAAATTCAATCCATCCGCTTGGCTTTTATAACCTCCCCACCAATCCTTTTTATAATGAAGCAGAAGATGCCAGTACCGATGGTTCCACAATTCCCCCCCCCGGGCTTTTTCGATGAGTTCATTTAGGTATTCATCGGTTGTATCTTGGCCGAAAACCGGAAAATTAAAATATAAAATAAAGGAAAGGGTAATAATTCCAAAGGAAAACCAAATTTTAAAATGGTAAAGGTTTAGCATTTGAATTTAGATTGATTGAGAAAAAATTTTTTAACCATAAAAAAAGGCTAGGCATCTTTCTTTAAGACACCCAGCCCGTTTTTTTAGGTTAAAAAAAGAGGTTATTTTTGGTTCTTTCTAACCAAGGAATTCCGGATGAGCTAAAAGTTCTGCCCTTAAAGCATCCAGCATTTCAAGGGAATTTGTTTCTTCCGAAGGGAAAAATGAAATGTATTTTTCTTGAAAAAATCTCAGCATTACTGGAACTGTTTCATCATTGGCTCCCAAAAGGTAAGCAAATGCGGTAACATATTCTCCCTCTCCTTTAGCCATTTCCTCAGATAAATTGGTGAGGTTAATTGAAGCATAAACCTCTATTTCTTTATTAAAGGCAAGTGCCCCATCTTCTGTACAACCTGAAGTACCTGAGGTAATCCCAAAGGTTTGGGTTCCCATAAAACCGTTGGTGGTTCCAGCAAGAATCTGAATTCCCTTGCTATTATTATCTTTGGCAAAGAGGAAATAGGCCAAACCGCAGCCTGCCATTGGATGTTTTCCGACAGCGTAAACGCTAGGTACCGAAAACAAAATTCCTGCCATAGCTCCCAATAAAACCAGCTTTTTCATTTGGTGTCCTCCTGGGTTATTTTTTTAACCGCTTGGGGTTTCATTTAAAACTTTTTAAAGAAATTCACTTTTTTTCCAAAGGTTTAAAAATCCGAACCGAAATTAACATACCAAAAATCACATGTCAAGAATGGTCTAAATTTTGACGCTCGGAAAATTAGACCCTTTTTAGTTTCCACGGGCGATGGTGCAGACCTCACCAAAGAGGGGGCCAAGGACGGATTTAATAGACTGTTTCACAAAAACCAATTTCTTGATTCCTCCATTGTTCATTGCGGCCTCGACCGAGGTATCACCTGTTCCCACAAATAAAATATAATTACCGCATGCTTTTCCTTCTTTCTTGGGTGTAACACCATTTTCATAAACTTGGGACCCTGAAACCGAATCGGTGAATAGAAACCCTGCAGGAAAAAGGCCTGCCGGTTGGGTATATCCTCCTACTCCTGCGCAAGCGGTTAAAGTTAAGGTTAACATTAGCGAACCGAATAAAAGACAAAACCGTTTTCCCATGGTGTTCCTCCTCAACCCTCGTTTTAGGTTTTAAATGAAAAATGCTTTTTTCGGATAGGACCATATCAAACCCCCAATTTTCTGTCAAGAAAAAGACTTTGATGTTAAGGGTTTATATTTTCTATTGGAACGCCCACACATAACTTGATTAATTCCGGTGTCAATCCGGCTGTTACCACTTTAGGTGGAACGAACGGGAGTCCAGACCTTTTTGACTTCTAGATTCCCGCTCAAGCGGGAATGACGGCCTCGATTTTTTCAATGAATTTTTACGGCAAAACATTAGATGCTATTTTAAAAAAAAGAAGAACAGGTTTTTTCCATCGTTGTTTAAAAAAGGAAAAAGCCTTTTAACAATCTTAAATGAATTTCCCCTTTGCATGGCTTCTCCCTTTTTCCTATAATGAGGTGTTTCGGATTTTCTCTTTATATGGGGGTTTTATGTTGAACCAAATGATCGCTCTTTTGAATCATTGGGAAAACCATTCTCCATTTCTCTTTGCAATGACGGTGATTGTTGTTATGGCCTTGGAGGGTCTTTTCTTAGGTACGGTGGCCGGGTATGTATTCAAATTGCTTGGAATTCGTGTAAGAAAGATCAACCGCTGAGGAGAAACGGCTCTTATGGAACTTCCCATGTCCGGGGTGGTCATTAATCCCTATCTTTTAATTCTGATCGGTTTTTGTGTGGGTGTGTTGGGAGGCTTTTTTGGGGTGGGAGGCTCTTGGTTTGTGACACCGGCATTGAACATTTTCGGTTTCCCGATGGCCTTTGCCATCGGAACTGATTTGGCCCATATTATGGGAAAGTCTATCATCGCCACCTTTCGCCATCAAAAAATGGGGAATGTGGATATAAAGCTTGGGCTTTTAATGATTTTTGGAACGGTTTTCGGTGTTGAACTCGGAAAAGAGATGATTCTTTCTCTAGAAAAAACCGGACTGACCAGTCCAGTGGTCAGGGGAATATATATCTTTGTGTTGGGAAGCATTGGTTCCTATATGGTTTATGATTATTTTCGTTTTACCCGGTTTGTGAAACCCCTGAAGGGGATTGGGCAGGAGGAGAGTTTAGGGACCGCCCTTTCCCGTTGGGTGTTAAAAATTAAAATTCCTCCCATGGTCAACCTAAGGGTGTCCAATATTCCTTCTATCTCGGTTTGGGTCATTATTTTTATCGGATTTGCCACGGGATTTTTTGCCGGTTTTTTGGGAGGAGGCGCGGGTTACATTCGGATGCCTGCCTTGGTCTATGTGTTGGGGGTTCCCACCACGGTGGCGGTTGGAACCGATCTATTCGAGATCATTTTTTCCTCAGGATATGGTGCTTTTGTGTATGCCTTAGAAGGAAAGGTGGATTTAATTGCCGCAATGATTATGTTGGTCGGAGCCGCGGTGGGAGCACAACTGGGGAGTATTGCCACCCGATATATTAAAAGTATGCGAATCCGACTTTATTTCGGTTATTCAGTTTTATTGGCGGGAGTTTCTGTTGTTTTAAAACAGGTGGGAGATTCTTGGGCGATTCCTTTGTTGGGAAACCTAGCGGGAATATTGATATTGGCCCTGGCCGTCTATATGTCGGTTCTTATTATTTTTGGATTGGCAAGGGGAATGTGGGAGGAGAAACGTTATTTCAGCCATGAATGAATTAAAACGAAAAATCTTAGTTTGCAATGGAGGATCGGGTTTTGGAGAGTGGGCGGTCCAATTGGGGGGTCAATTGGCCAAAGGGGTTGGGGCCCAAGTAACGGTTTTAACGGTTCAAGACAAAAGGGATCCTGTTGATGTGGAAAAGATTCAGGGCAGGACCCGTCAGATTTTAGATGGGCTTGAGGTTGAGTTTGAAAGTATCGTCCGCAAAGGGCACCCGGCCAAGGAGATTTTGAGTGAGTCCATGCAGGGGTATGAAATGGTTCTTTTGGGGTCCCATGGCACCCGGGGCATTTTAGAATTCTTTTTGGGGGATACGGCCGTTCACGTGGTGGAGCACCTCCAAATCTCTACCCTGGTGGTCCGTCAGAAAGGGAGCGCTTCGAAAGTTCTCCTTCCCTTGCGTTTGGGGAAAGAGAAACGTCAAATCATTCGGAGGGCGGGGGAGATCACCCGCGCGCTCGGAGGATCCTTAACCCTGTTGTATGTGGTTCCACTTCCGGTCATGTACGGCATCCATGTCCGAGAACAGCGGGTTATTTTTGAACGCTATCCCCTGGAGACGAATTACCTCAAAAAAATCGCCTCCAGTCTGGAGCAACAATACGGATTGCAACCCACATTGAAAATGAGAGAAGGCGTTCCGGAAGAAGAAATTTTAGAGGAGGCGGTGGAAGAAGGTCACGATTTGGTAATCGTCGGATCGTCAGCCTGGAAGGGGCTGTCCAGTCTGTTTTTGGGAAACTTTTCGTATACCATTGTCAAGCACGCCAAAATGTCTGTTTTGGTGGCTGTACCGCGAAAAGGCCTTACATAATGTTTCAGTGGTTTGTTTTAAAAAATTTTCAGAAACAAACGTGAAATACCTTTACCTTATCGTTTTCTCCGCTGATGACGGGTTTTTTTAAGAAGTTTTTTGTGTTTGTGTTTGCGCATCTTTTTTCTGCGCTTTTTGACCACTCTGGACAAGGTCTACCCCTTTTCTCTGGTTCAACTAGAACCCTTTCCTCAAAAGCGGTGTCAACCTAACATAAGTCTTTCCCTTTTTCAATACCTGAAAGAAAATATTTAAGCCTCGTTTTCCGTTTCCTGTGTTTTTTCCCGAACAATGAGCACGGGACATTCTCCATACTCAATCACTTTCAGGGGAACGCTTCCTAAAAAAAATCGTCTGACCGGGGAAGCGCCACTGGCCCCCATGACCACGATGGCATGGTCTTTTGCCTCATTAATAATCACTTCAAAGGGAGAACCTTCAATGACCTTGACCTGTGGATTTAATCCCATTTGGGAAAGGATCATCTCTGCACGGCGGGCTCTTTCCGTTGCTTTTTCAATCGGGACCGATTCATTGGCGATAGAGAGTACAGTAACCTTGGCTGAAAGGGCTTGGGCAATTTTGGCCCCGAAGATTTCAGCTTTTTCAGCCAAGGGGGATCCATCGGTGCACATGAGGAAGGAATCACCTTGCCGGATATTTTTTGCAATCAAAACGGAGCATTTGGCATGCTCCGCAATCCGAAGGGCGGTGCTTCCTACAAAATAGCGGGTTATTCCTTTGTGGCCCCTTGAACCCGTTATAATGAGATTGTATTGACCTACTTCGGATTCCTCTAAAATTTCTTCTGTTGAATTCCCCTCTCTTAACCGTAAACGAACATTTTCCCCATGTTCTCCGATAAAATGAATCTCAGTGGCACCATAGATTCCTTCCCTAAAGGTGTGACGCATTTCAACTTCCCCTGAGGGAAGAAGGCGTGTGAGGCCCAGTCCGGTCAGAATTTCTTGGGCTTTTTTTAAAATGGCCACCCCGGGAATTTCAAGATCCCACTCGGTAAGCTTTTCTCGGGCTGTGCTGAGATGAATGCGATCCATACCGGATTCCTTGGGTCTTACATAAAGGACCGAAACATCGGCTTGGAGCTCCTTGGCAAATTGGCCCCCAAAGATGAGCGCTTTTTCGGCATTTTCTTCCCCATCCGTACATATTAAAATTTTCATGCCGAGACTCTTGAGCATTTTAAAACCTTTGGGGTCTTCCAAAATTTTATCTCCCCTTCCTTAAAAAAAAGGAAATTTGGTCTATTGGGGGAGATTCACCAATTTCCAATAGGTTTGGGAATATAAAAGCAGTAGTATTAAAGAAACCAGGGTGATTTTCCAGCCCCCCTTCAGGAAATCTTTTTTCCGGATGTAACCGCTGGATAAAACAATCTGGGATGCGGGTGAGGCCACCGCTGTCATAAAAGAAAACGAGGATGCCATGACGGTAATCAACCCTGCTGCTATGATGGAGGTTTCTCCAAGTCGGGCCAATTCTAAGGTTATGGGGCCGAGCATCCCTACGGCCGCCCCGCTGCTGATAAAGGAGGCGATGGCCATTGTGATGATAGCGATCATTCCCAAAATAAGGAGATCGTTTTGGGCCCCGTTTGTGGTCAACCACCCTAGCAGGGCATTGGCCAGCCAGTTGGCGGCCCCGGTATCTTTCATTGAAATACCGAGGGAGATGGCACTGGCATATATGAGAATGACCCCCCAGTTAATTCCATTATTGAGGTCTTCCCATTTTACAATGTCAAAAAGGAGGTAAAGAAAAACACCGATGAGGGCGGTGATACCAAGCCCGATTTGATCACTTACGGTGATCCAAAGGAGCATTGTAAATAAGAAAATTGCAATTGTCCAACGGTCTTTGTCCGTAAGCTTCCCTTCCCCTTTTACCTTCTCTTTCAGTTGGGAGATGGCTGGCTGAAGATTTTGTACCTCTGGTTTAAACGTTTTATAAAGGAGGTAGGTCACAAAAGGGACCTGCAGGAAAAGAAGGGGATAAAGGTATCCAATCCATGTAAGATAACTGATCCGAATGTCAAAAAGATGCCTAAAATAAGCAATCATGATTGCGTTTCGGGCGCCCCCTGAAGGCGTTCCAAAACCTGCGATCATGGCACCATATGCGATGGAGAGAAGGAGCAGGATGGATAAGTTGCGTATATTTTGGGGTTCCGTTGAGGTGAATGTAATGAGTGTAATGACTACGGGAAGCATCATGGCGGTGACGGTGTGCTCTCCCGCAACTGAGGCAATTAATGCGGATACGATCACAAACCCGAAAGTGATTCGATAGACACTGGGACCCGTGATTCGGAGAATGGCTAAAGCAATCCGCTTATCCAGTTTTTGCTTTACAATGGCAACGGCTAGCATGAGAGATCCCATGATAAAAAAAACAGAATCGCTCATAAAGGATTTTGCCACCTCCGTTGGGGTTCCAATCTGGAATAAAACCTGAAGGACAGCAATCAATAGGGCAACGGTGGGGAGGGGAATCGGTTCTGTAATAAAAAGGAGAATTGCAATTCCGGCGATGCTGAGAACTTTGAAACCCTCGGGGGTAAGTCCGGAAGGGGGATCAAAAAAAAGAGGCAGGGCTCCCAGGGAAAAGCAGATTAGAAACCATTTTCTTTTTACCAGTAACGGGAACAAAAAGGCCATTCAAGCCCTTTCAATACAAAAAGGCCAGAGTGCTGGGCCAAGTTACACATTCCCTGAAACCTTGTCAAGAACATTTCACTGAAAACTCAGGTTTCTTGCATTTTGGAGAACTGGTTTATATAATCCTCTTATGAAAAAATCTCTATGGGCATTTTTTTCCACTGTTTTATTTTTTTCCCTTATTTTTTTGGTTGAGGCGTCTTGCTCTAAGGGAAATCTGGTTCCTTCAGAGGATGGTTTAAGAGTTAGGGAAATGGATCACGTTATCGAAACATTACGGACCAGTTATATAAAAAAAGATCCTGTGGAATTTTTAAAATATTTTTCCCAAGAAGATGCCAATGGGGCCCTTATACTGGAAAAGAATTTAGACCATATATTTGTGCAATTGGATCCGGTTACCCTAAAATTTTTTATTGAGAAGGTAATTCTTCAGGAAGCCAAGGCTAAAGCTTATATCCATTGGCAAGGGAAATGGCAAAGAAAAGAAAAAGGAACCGTTTTTTCCAAAAAAGGTGATATGGTCTTCCTGTTTGAGGGAAAGAAAGAGCCTCTTGTGCTGGGTATTGAGGGGGATTCTCCCTTTGAATTGAAAAAACTGAGGCAGCCATAATGGATTTCATGTTTTGTCATAGCCTGGTTATCGGAGGAGGAATCGCTGGATTGCGGGCCGCCATTGAGTTGAGCCGGTTCGGCGATGTGGTGATTGTCAACAAAGGCGCTCCTTTAGAGGGTAGCTCGGGACAGGCTCAAGGGGGTGTTGCTGTGGCCATTCAGGACCCCAAAGATATTGAAATTCACTTTCAAGATACATTGAGGGCTGGGAAAGGTTTGTGTCGAGAAGAGGCAGTTCGGGTACTGGTGGAGGAAGGCCCCCAGAGAATTCAAGAGCTGATTTCCTGGGGGGCATGTTTTGACCGTATCGGGGAGGAGTTTGCGTTTGCCAAGGAAGGCGCCCACCAAAAGGGTCGAATCCTTCGTGCCAAAGGGGATTCTACTGGGGAAGAAATGATGGTGACCCTTTTAAACCACGTTAAAAAATTCCCGCTTATTTCCCGAATGGACAATATGTTTAGCATGGATTTAATTATTCATGACGGAAGATGCATTGGTGCAACCCTTTTGAACCAAGAAACCCAAAGACAACAAATCATTTTTTCTCGTATCACTGTGCTGGCTACCGGTGGAGTGGGACAGCTTTATTGGAGAACCACCAACCCCGGCGTGGCCACAGGGGATGGGATGGCCATGGCTGCCAGAGGGGGGGCTCTTTTAGAGGACATGGAGTTTGTGCAATTTCATCCCACTTCTCTTTTGCTTCCTGGAGCCCCTCCTTTTCTTTTGTCTGAGGCCATGCGTGGTGAGGGGGCCATTCTTAGAAATCAAGAAGGGGCCCCTTTTATGAAGAAGTTTCACCCCGATGCAGAGATGGCCCCAAGAGATGTGGTGGCCCGTGCCATTTGGCAAGAAATGCAGAATTCCGGAACCCCCTGTGTATTTTTGGATGTTACCCATCTTTCCAAGGATTTTATAAAAGGCCGTTTCCCAAAAATTTATCAGACCTGTCTCTCCTATGGGTTGGATATCGTTGAGCAAATGATTCCAGTGGCTCCTAGCATGCATTTCATGATGGGGGGAATGAAGGTTTCTGTGGATGGGTCTTCTTCAGTAGAGGGTCTTTTTGGGGCGGGGGAGGTTGCTTGTGTTGGCGTTCACGGCGCCAATCGTTTAGCCAGCAATTCCCTTCTTGAAGGGTTGGTGTTTGGAAAAAAAGTGGGAGACTTCGCGGGCCAGGCTTCGGAGAATTTGGCCCTTCCTGCCAAGGATCAATTGAAAAAAATCCAAAAAACCCTGCTATCGGGAGGAGAAGTCAATGAGATTTCAAATGCTGAAATTTCTTCCATCCGAAAAGATTTGCAGCAGACCATGTGGGAAGGCATTGGAATCGTCAGAGATCAGAAAGGAATTGAGCGAACCTTATCTTTCATCCAAAAGTGGGAATGGATCTTAAAAGGAACCTATCAAAATCAGCCCAAGCTTGAACTAAAAAATCTTCTTCTCTTGGGGAAATGTATATCAACGGCTTCTCTCTTGAGGGAAGAGAGCGTGGGGGCGCACTCCCGGAAGGATTCTAACCCTCAAAACCCATTAAAAGAAAAACATCTTTCCCTTCGTTGGGTTCAGTCAAATTGTACAGTGGAAGTCCTCATTTCCTGATGAGCATTGGGAGGATGATGAAATTGAAGATTTCCCTTGGATGTAAAAATCCGGGTCGTGGTTTTGATCCTTTCTTCCTGGATATATTGTTTATATAGCCCAAGGACCTTGGCCACATAATGCTTTGTTTCTTTGTAGGGTGGAATCGTTTTGTGCCTTTCCACTGCTTTTTCCCCCGCATTGTAGGCGGCAAGAGAAAGAATCAGGTTATTTTCGAATCGGTTGAGAAGGTATTTTAGGTACCGAACCCCTCCTGTAATATTTTCAATGGGATCAAATGGATTTTGAACGGCAAGGGAAGATGCGGTTGGAGGCATTAACTGCATTAACCCCCGTGCCCCTTTTTTAGATATTGCATATGGATTGAAGTTGGATTCCACTTTGATCACCGCCCGAATTAAAAGGGGGTCGATTCCTTCCCTGCGGGCCACAGAATGAATGGTATTGTGAAAGTCAAAATAACCATAGCGGACAGGGGGAAAATTGGGAAGTTTAGGAATTAATTGGGGTCTAAATCGGGGATCGGTTGGAACGTTTGTGAAATGAATCACTCCTTGATCATCTATATATTGAAAAATTTCTCCTGGAAAAGTCTTTGGGGATAAGGTCAGGGCTTCCCCCACCATCCATAAAATAGAAAACATTAATATAATCAATGTTTTTTGCATGTTCTGATTTGGTTTCCTGATTTAATCTACAAAAACCATAACACCCACCCCCTGCACTGTCAAATTTTCAAACTTTATAGTAGATTTATAAGGTTTTATAGTTTACGCTAGTCACGTTTTATATATTAGATTTTTGAAATTTCCGGTTAGGCCAGTGTATTAATTCAAGCAGCTTTTAGATCATTATTTAATGTTTTTATTGTTGAGCCCTATGGGATTAGGAGAGGTTTTATTTTTATATGTTTGAAAAAAAACAACCGGCCTACATGATAGGGGTTGTGGCCGAGCTTCTTCAGGTTCATCCCCAAACGCTGAGGATTTATGAAAGGGAAGGTTTGATTGTTCCCAGCCGCTCAAAGGGAAATACCAGACTCTATTCACAAGAAGATGTGGAGCATTTAAAACTGGTGATCCGTTTAACCCGGGATTTTGGAGTCAATCTGGCAGGGGTGGAGATGATTCTCCAGATGATTTGGCGTGGGCGGAGTTTTAGGAGTGAAGAAATACAGGAATTGGAGAAATTGTTGCAAGATATAATGGACACCCGCAATCACCTGTCTGAATCTGTTCAACCGAAAAAAAGGTTCTCGGCGTGTGATCCCGATTAAATGAAAAACGAAAAATTTTTTGGAAATGGATTTGGAGGAATAAGACCATGCGTTTTGATCGTTTAACCATAAAATCCCAAGAGGCCATTCAAGAGGCCCAGCAACTGGCCGAGAAACGAAACCAACAACAGATGGATGCGGAGCATTTGCTGCTGGCTTTATTAATCCAGAAGGAAGGTTTGATTCCCTCGCTTCTTAAAAAATTAGGAGTGGATTGGGGTGGGATTCGCAAAAAGGCAGAAAAAGAAGTGGACCAATTGCCTCGGGTGGAAGGACCCGGGTCAGCAGGTCAGGTGTATATTACCCCTCGTATGAAAGGGGTATTTGACCGGTCGGAGGAGGAGGCATCCAAGCTGAAGGATGAGTATATCAGCACGGAGCATTTTTTACTGGCCCTTGCAGAGGGTGATGGTGCAGCGGGAAGATTGCTGAAGGAAGGAGGGGTGACCCGGGATCGAATATTAAAAGTTCTTTTGGAAATCCGTGGAACCCAGCGGGTCACGGACCCCTCTCCAGAAGAAAAGTATCAAGCATTGGCTCGGTATAGCAAAGACCTAACAGACCTTGCCCGGCGTGGGAAGTTGGATCCAGTTATCGGAAGGGATGAGGAAATCCGACGGGTTATCCAGGTTCTCTCCCGCCGAACCAAAAATAACCCGGTTTTAATCGGTGAGCCGGGGGTTGGAAAAACCGCCCTCGCTGAAGGGCTTGCCCAACGGGTGGTGAATGGTGATGTTCCCGAAGGTTTAAAAGACAAGAAGATTGTGGCCTTGGATATGGGTTCCCTCATTGCCGGGGCAAAATTCCGGGGAGAGTTTGAGGATCGGTTAAAAGCGGTCATTCGGGAGATCGTGGAGTCCGAAGGTAAGGTTATTCTTTTCATTGATGAGCTTCATACCTTGGTTGGGGCGGGGGCAGCAGAAGGGGCCATGGACGCCTCCAACATGCTGAAACCCCCTTTGGCCAGAGGAGAGCTTCGTTGCGTTGGTGCGACCACCTTAAATGAATATCGAAAATATATTGAAAAAGATGCTGCACTAGAGAGAAGATTTCAACCCGTTTTGGTTGGAGAACCGACGGTTGAAGATACCATTTCCATTTTGCGGGGGCTCAAAGAACGGTATGAGGTCCATCACGGGGTCAGGATTAAGGATAATGCATTGGTCACAGCGGCGATCCTTTCTCACCGGTATATTTCTGATCGGTTTCTTCCCGACAAAGCCATCGACTTAATTGATGAAGCTGCTTCCCGACTTCGAATGGAAATAGATAGTATGCCATCCGAAGTGGATGAAATCGAGCGCCGTTCCAAGCAATTGGAGATCGAGCGGGAGGCGGTCCGAAAGGAACAGGATGAGGTTTCAAAACAGCGTTTGGAGAAGATTGAGAAAGAGTTGTCGGAACTGAGGGAGCAGGGAGGTCAGCTTAAGGGCCAGTGGCAGGCTGAGAAAGATGTCATTCAGCGGATTCGCAAATACAAAGAGCAGTTAGAGCAGTTCAAGGGGGAGGCAGAACGTGCCGAGCGGGAGGGAGATTTAGGAAAAGCGGCGGAACTCAAATACGGAAAGCTCATTGAGCTGGGAAAGGCTTTGGAAGAAGAAAATAAACGGTTGGTGGATCTTCAAACGGAACATAAAATGCTGAAGGAAGAGGTGGATCAAGAGGATGTAGCCGCGATTGTGTCAAAATGGACAGGTATTCCAGTTCAACGGATGATAGAAGGGGAAGTTGAAAAACTCATTCATATGGAGGAACGTCTTCGAAAAAGGGTTATTGGCCAAGAAGAGGCGGTGACAGCGGTTTCCAATGCGATTCGAAGAGCAAGGGCAGGCATTCAGGACCCCAACCGGCCTTTGGGTTCTTTTATTTTTCTGGGGCCCACCGGAGTAGGGAAAACGGAACTTAGCCGTGCTTTGGCCGAGTTTCTTTTTGATGATGAGCAGGCCATGACGCGGATAGATATGTCAGAATATATGGAAAAGCATTCCGTTGCCCGTTTAATCGGGGCTCCCCCAGGGTATGTCGGGTACGAGGAAGGGGGCCAGCTCACGGAGGCGGTTCGCCGCCGGCCTTACTGTGTCCTCTTATTTGACGAAATTGAAAAAGGCCATCCAGATGTTTTTAACATATTACTCCAACTGCTGGATGATGGCCGGCTGACCGATGGGCATGGCCGAAAAGTGGATTTTAGAAATTGTGTGGTGATCATGACATCAAACTTAGGAAGTCAACATATTCAGGAACTTGGCGGGAAAGAAGAGAAGAAAATGGAATCCTTGGTCATGGGAGCCCTCCGAGAACAGTTCCGCCCCGAATTCCTCAACCGTGTGGATGATATCATTATTTTCCACGGGTTAAGCATGGAACAGCTTGGGAAAATTGTAGAGATCCAGATAGCGCTTGTTCGAAAACGTTTAACGGATCGACGCCTTGAATTAGATTTAACCCAGGCCGCTAAAAGATATTTGGCTCAGGAAGGGTATGATCCTGTGTTTGGGGCGAGGCCATTGAAGCGGGTGATTCAACGGGATATCCTTAATCCACTTGCTGTGAGTCTTCTTCAAGGGGAATTCAAAGAGGGGGATTCCATCCAGGTTGACGTGAAAGATGGTAAATTAGCCTTTCAATCCTCAGGTTAATTTCCAAGAAATTAAGTAAATTTAAAAGATACAATGCGAGCCTATTGACATCCCTTCTACCAACATGTTAGAAAAATCAAGCCTATCGGCAATTGGTAAAATTATCATTTTTCTTTGCATTCTTTTTAGGTATCAAAATAGGATTGATGGTGAGTGTAGCTCAACGGTTAGAGCACTGGACTGTGGCTCCAGGGGTTGGGGGTTCAATTCCCCTCACTCACCCCAAAAAAATAACCCCAACCCCGTGTAGGTTTTGAGGAGGGTGTGCTCCCATGGGGTAACCATCGATGAATTCGGTGCCCTAATGGGCTTGGCCCCCTCGGAGGAGTTCCGCCCGAAGGGCAAGGACGACGGGGAGGGGGTTCAGATTCCCCTCCGCTAATTCAAAACCCATCTCATTCCGCGCCTGTAGCTCAGCTGGATAGAGTACTTGGCTTCGAACCAAGGGGTCGGGGGTTCGAATCCCTCCAGGCGCACCAATGCTCAAAAATCCATCATAAAAGTAGAAATCCCAACGGCGCCTTTGATGAGGATGAGAACCTTCTTCATCATCATATGATCATGGTTTAGGTTAGTTAAAATTGCTTAACGGGTAAGAGGAGTTAACCCCATTGGCTTTTCTCTGGGAATCCATTTTATAGAGGAGGAAAATCTTTTTTGGTATAATGTTCTAACCGGGTCTCAATTGAAATCCTGTTAACCCAAATAAGGGGTTTTTGCTTTTGTTAAAATGAAAACCTTTTTTTGTCAGTGTAAAAACCAGCTTCATTTTGAGAACTCATCCTGTTTGGTGTGTGGCCGTTTGGTGGGTTTTCTACCGGATCGTTATATGTTGGGTGGCTTGGACCCGGGACCCCACGGGTTATGGCATTTGCAAAATCCATCCGGAGTCCAAGGGCGATATCGAATGTGTGTTAACTACGTCACATATAAGGTGTGCAATTGGATGGTGGTTGAGGGGGATAATCACCCCTATTGTTTGTCTTGCCGGCTGTCCTTTTTAGCCCAAACTTTTTCTCTTTTCCTATTTGCAAATCAAATCACATCCATGAATTCCTCAAAGTCCTTTCCCTGTGTGGACTGCAAACATTTTTTAGGCCTTTTTTACCCGCTCAGGGGAACGAAGACATTAAACTTGCTATTCCCCGTAGCGAGCTTCGGGGTGACCGCTTAGGTTCCCCCTTTAGAAAAGGGGGATAAAGGGGGATTTGAGGATTTAGCTTTTCCTCTGAATATCCCGCAGTCTTGCTGCGGGGATTTTTATTGAAAAAAAATTTAGGGTTAAAATGAGTTTGTACCCTCAACCGGAAACCAGAATATCATAACGGTTTTCCCTCCCCTTTCACCCAAGGCCTTCCATTTTCTTTCGATTCAATTTTCAAACCCCAAAAGGGGTAGAAGTCATCGATCCCTCTTGCAACTGTGTTTGGCAGGACTCTCATTGGTTTCATTTAAAAGGATTGTGTTTCAGTTTTTGACCAATTTCAAAGAGTTGGTATACTTAAGAGTCCATCCAGGTTTTGTGAAATAATTTATTGGGAAGGAGTCTTTGTGAAAGAAATTCCTCAAGGGGGAATTAAGGTCATTGAAAAACGCGAATGGCAGCTTTGGGTTCTTACCCTGACCCTTTTAATTGCCTTCGGTGGATTTGCCGTGGTAACTTTTTTTATTTTCTCAAGCGACGGGGATGGGGTATCCCCTGCTTTTAATTTTATTTCTTATAAAGAAATAACAGGGTTTGTCATTCTTATTGGACTTTTTTGCGGTTATGCGGTCCAAGCCCGGGTTTCAATTGGGCGAACCAGACGGCTTTTAGAAAAACAGGCCATGCGGGACACCCTGACAGGGTTACTCAACCGGCAATATTTAGATGAACGGATTGAGGATGAAATCAATCGGGCGGAGCGGGCCCATCATCTTGTGGCCATTCTCCTTTGCGATTTGGATCGGTTTAAAAATATTAATGATACCTTAGGGCATCAAGTGGGGGATGAGGTTTTAAAAAAGGTTGCAAAAAGTATCCGGGATGCGACTCGGGGTGTCGATTTGGTTTTTCGTTGGGGAGGAGATGAAATTCTGGTGGTTTTATCAGAGACCACCCGTCAGGGGGTTTTGATCGTGGCGGATCGGATTCGAAAAGGAATAGGAAGAATAAACCATACCGCCCCGTTAGACCTGGATATTAGCATTGGGGTTTCCCTTTTTCCCGAGCATGGGAGGGATGTAGATGAATTGATCCGTTTAGCGGACCGTGCCCTGTATATTGCAAAAAAGGGTGGAGATAAAATCCACATCGGTGAGGAAGAATATCGCTTGGATGAAAAAACGGTAAACGTTGTTTTCCAAGCGGTGGTGGATGTCCGGACCAATACCGTGTTGGGTCATGAAGCCTTGAGCCGGGATCCAGAGGGTAAGTTGAGCATCCAGGATTTTTTTAAAAGGTATGAAGCCGTGGGCCAGTTGAAAGATCTCAAGTCACTTTGTTTTAAAATACAACTGAAAAAGGCCAGTGAACTCAACTTAGAACGGGTTTTCATAAATGTGGATTTTGGTGTTTTGGGTCAGTTTCAACCCTATCCAAAACCTCAAAATATGGAAGTGATACTTGAAATCTCGGAAGCGGAAGCGCTTTATGATATCGAAAATCATTTGAAAATCACTAAATTATGGCGAGCCCATGGGTATAAATTTGCCATCGATGATTTTGGTGCAGGATTTATTTCGTTGCCTTTCATCTCTCAGCTGATTCCGGATTATATCAAAATGGATCGGTCCACCATCGTACAAGCTGTTTCCTCCAAGCAATTTTTGAAATTTTTAAGAGATTTGGTTCTTGCACTCCGGAACTATTCCAAAGAAGGGATCATTGCAGAGGGTGTTGAAACTGAAGAAGAATTACAGGCGGTGAAGGATCTGGGGATTGACCCTGTCCAAGGGTATTTACTTGGTTTTCCAAAAGAGCTTGATGGTCCCAAAAAATAATTGCAGAGGGTTGTTATAAAAATGGCCTTGGTGAATTACGCTACCCATGAAATCAACGTGAAAATTGTTTATTATGGTGTTGGGCTTTGCGGAAAAACAACCAATCTTCAAAAGGTCTATCAGCGGATTCCCGGGGAAAGTAAGGGGAAATTAGCCATCGTGCCCACTCAAGGGGATCGGACCATTTTTTTAGATTTTTTCCCTTTTGAAGTGGGGGAGATAAAAGGTTTCAAGGTCCGGTTTCATATTTTTACGGTTCCTGGTCAGGTTTTTTATAATACCACCCGAAAATTGGTCCTCAGAGGGGCTGACGGGGTTGTTTTTGTCGCAGATTCTCAAATTGAGGCGTTTGATTCTAACCGGTTGAGCTTCCATAATCTGAAAGAAAATCTCTTAGAGGAAGGGAAAAAACTAGATAGGTTTCCCCTAGTCATTCAATACAACAAAAGGGACCTGCCCAATATTTCAACAATCGATGTTTTGAATCGTTTATTAAATGAATACAATGTCCCATTTTTTGAGGCCGTTGCATCGCAAGGAAGAGGGGTTGTTGAAACCCTTAGAAGTATTGGAAAAGCAGTAATTAAAGAAGTTAGGCCAATGGTGCAGAAATAAGACTTGTTGGTTTGGGCCTCCAGATTTTCCTCACATTAAATTTTAAGCACTATTTCTACTCCAACACCCATTTCTTTTTTCACCCAGACCATTTTCGTTCCGGAAAACCTCTTCTTCCTCGGAACCCTTAACCTTTGCGACCTTTACCCCTACTGCTTTTGATTTTAGGTCCTTTACACAATTTTAACTGAATCCAAACAGGGGTTCATTTCCCCTTTATAGAAACCTGAGGAGGGGGTGTTAGAACAGGTTTCAAAACATAAAAAGGAGAAAGAAATGAGATTTCTAAACTGTCATTTAAATAATCGATTCATGACACAAAAAGTTTTCGTAAGCCCGGTGGGGGGATTTTAAAAATCGGTGTCTTTAAAAAACGGTTACAACCCGGTTAGGGCGTAATCGTGATTTCCTTTTTCTGGCTCATCGTGGAAGTGAGTGGGTAAATTTCGTCATTACCCGCCTGTCCGGCGGGCACTTGCAGGCAGGGGAAAGCGGAAATCCAGGCCCTTCCCGTCATTCCCGCGAAACCTGTCCTCGAATGCCTCTATCGGGGAGCGGGAATCCAGAAGATGTTGATTTTTTGAATCCTGGATTCCTGCCTGCCGGCAGGCGGGCCTGATAAAACCATTCGGGAATGACGAACTGGATTTTGCAGGAACCTCTAATACTTCAAAGGCTTCAACCACAGAATGACTTTGACTTGACCCTTGCCCTGTATGGACCTTAAACACTTTTTAACAGTTTTCACCCACTCGATTACACGAAGACCCAAAAATATATGAACGGTGCTATTGTCTGGTTGGCCATTTTTGTAGGTCTCTATTGGATGTATTGCATCTATTGGGGAATCAAAGGTGCCTCCTCGGCATATACCGCCAGTGATTACTTTATCGCAGGAAGAAGAATTCCCATCTGGGTTTTTGTTCTAGCCGCCACGGCCACTTCATTTTCCGGTTGGACTTTCATTGGGCATCCGGGCCTTTAATACCGGGATGGGTTTCAATACGCCTATGCCTCATTCTACGCTATTACCATTCCTTTAACTGGAGTCATTTTTTTGAAACGCCAGTGGATGTTGGGAAAACGCTTCGGATATGTCACCCCGGGGGAGATGCTTTCCCATTACTTTCAATCCGACATAATCCGAAATCTGGTGGTCCTGGTTGCCTTGGTGTTTTCAATTCCATACCTGGGGCTCCAATTGCGGGCTTCAGGTTTTCTGTTTAATGTTTTAACCGATGGTTTGCTAGGGGTTGAGGCGGGGATGTGGCTGTTGTCCGCGGTTGTTTTAATCTACGTTGCTTCCGGTGGATTGCGTGCAGTGGCTTATGTGGACACCATACAATGTCTCCTTCTGGCCTTCGGCATTGTTGCCATCGGTTGGGCCACATTGAATTTTGTAGGGGGCTGGGGCCGGTTGAATGAAGGAATCGCCGCTTTGGCGCAAACAGATATCAACCGAACCCCGGACGGTTATAGTCATTACCTCGCCATTCCAGGGGTCATTCAATGGGTTCCTGAAGGAACCAAGGCCACCGGGGGTGCCTGGACGGGAATGATGATTCTGATGTATATGTTTGCCTTGATGGGTATTCAATCCGCTCCGGCATTTTCCATGTGGGCTTTCGCAAACCGCAACCCTAAACCTTTCGCCCCTCAACAGGTGTGGGCCTTTTCTTTCTGCATAGGTTTAATTCTTTTGGTGTTTACAGCCATCCAAGGGGGGAAGAGTCTTGAGGCTCAAGACCCGGGGGGAATTGATATTTTAAACGCCGATTTCGATATTTTCTACAAACTTCTTAAAAACAAAAATCACACCTTAAAAAGAGCCCTAACCGATCCACATCTGTTGAGCGGAATAAGCAATGCGTACTCCGATGAAATTTTTCACCGCCCCCGTTTATCCCCTATTGCAATGACAAAAAATCTAACGAAAGAAGAAACCAGGATTTTGTATAACGCGGCAAGAGCAACTCTCACCCAATGGGTGAACACCCTTCGGGAAGAAACTGGGGATAAATTTCCTGATAAAGTAACAGCCTTTCGGGATGGAATGTCTGTCCACGGGCGGTTCAAAAAACCCTGCCCCAACTGCAAAAGTCCCATTCAGCGAATTCGTTATAAGGACAACGAGACCCATTATTGTCCCACTTGTCAGACGCATGGAAAATTGTTAGCGGACCGCGCATTATCCCGGTTACTCAAAAAGGATTGGCCAAAAACGTTGGAGGAAATACAAAAGAAAAACTCCTTCAAGGCCATTTAAAGGCCACCCCCAATATTCGAGGGTGCCTTCCCCTGGGATATATCGGACACAAAAAAGACCTCTCTATTTCCAGGTCCCTTTGAGATAAGGTTTTCGGTTGACTCCACAGATGAACTTTAACACCAGGGGTATTGAAGTTCGCAGGTTTGATTTAAAAATTTTTATCACTTTTAATATCCTTTTAAACGTTGTAAACTTCATTGATCCATACCGCCCTAAATGGATAATTTTGAAATAGGATGAAATCTTTCCTGAAATCTATGCCATTCAATTTTTTTCACTTGGGTTTGGGATTTTGTATTTTTTTTACTTTTTGGTTAATTTCCTGTTCAACCCCTCAAAAAAAATCCCCCATCAATGGAAACATCCACCATGTGGTCATCTGCTGGTTGAAGGACCCGGGGAATCTGGAACATCGAAATAAATTGGTTGAAGGCTCCCAAATACTCTCTGAAATTCCCGGGGTTCTCAGTATGAAAGCAGGGTCTGTTTTACCCAGCCACAGAAATATCGCGGATAGCTCCTTCGATGTGGCCATTATGGTCTCCTTTCCCAATCCAGAAGCGATGAATTCATATCTCTCCCACCCCCATCACAAAAAATTGGTTAAGGAATTAGTTCAACCCCTGACTCAAAAGGTTTTGGTTTATGATTTTATAGATTAACCCCCTATGAATATTTCAGACCTTTTAGGGAGAAATTGCAAATTTTACACGAAAGATCAGGATTTTGACTCCTGGTTTAAAGTTGCTGAAATAGATTACCTTCAATTGATTGACCGGCTTTCTTGGGAGGACCTTTTTAAAGGCTTTTCAGGAGTCCCAAAATTGCTTGACGTTGGGTGCGGAACCGGAAAATTCCCATCCCTATTGACCCAAACCAAAAATTTAAAAAACCCCGTTATCATTTATGATTTTTTGGACCCTTCTCCCTATTCCCTTTTGGCTTTAAAAAAATCTTTAAATCCTCCGTTTTTGCCAGGAAAGCAATATCAAGCAACCCTTGAGACCCTTCCACTTCATCCATTCAACCTGGGACAGTACCAAATCATTTGGGCTATTCATTCATTGTATACACTTCCCTTTGAGCAGTTGCCCTCCAGTATCGATAAAATCCGCTCCCTGTTGAACCCCTTAAACGGGGTCTGTTTGATATATCTTGCGGCTCGTCATTCTTTTTATATCTCTTTTTACGAGCGTTACCTTCAGATCTTTTTTACTCCCGGTGAATTTTCCTCCTTTTTGGATGCCCAACGGGTAGTTTCTACCTTGGAGACCAAGGGTATTCGTTATGAAGTCACTTCCTTGAAGTTTTTTCACACAATCAAACAATCAGATACCTTAACCCTCGAGCGATACCTATCCAAATGCACCTTTGATTTACGTTCTGTTGAGTTTTGGTTAGGCCATCCCCCCATGGGGGATTTCCTCCAATCGTTTATTTTTGATGGGTGGTACCGTTTCCCACAAGAGGTTTGGCTTATTCAATTTAAGGGGAAAGGAAATTCATCCATCCATTCCCCTGCCGAGCCTTCCCACCCCGATTTCACCAAAATCTAAGCCCTTTTCCTTCCCGGATTCATTTCTTAAATTTTCACCGCCACTTTCAAAACCACTTTTTTTGGTTGCAGAACGATATAATGACCCTTAGCGCTTGGATGAACGTCGGGTAACTAACCTTTAGGGGCCTAGTCCGTTCCATTGGGTTTCCAAAAGGATAAGCGGGAAGTGAATATTTCAGGTGCGTGATTGAAGAAACAGGTTCCTCTCGTTCCCATTCCTGCTTGGCCCTAAACGTTATATTTTCAATCTTCCCCCTATCCGGGCAGGGCAATAGGGTTAGGTACAAGGAATCTACCTTGAATTCCTCTTCCCAATTATGCTATATCAGAGCATGAAAGTTGTTGGTTATCAAAAAAAGGTTTGACAATGAATTCAAAACCCAATCATTTTACAGACTGCCGAGCTTGTGTTGCCCGGGGAATCAGCCTTTTTTGCGGAGGGGTGACGGATGATGAATTAAATGAATTCATGGAAATTAAAAAAATCCATAATTATGACAAACATGACATTATCTTCCATGAAGATACTCCCTCCCACGGAATATATATCCTGTGTTCAGGAAGGATAAAACTGACGAACTCTTCACGATTTGGCCAGCAGCAAATTTTAAAGATTGTATCTGCGGGGGAAATTATTGAAAAAAATGGTCTCTTTAATACAGGCAAGCATACGGTAACCGCGGAAACCCTTGAACGGTCAGAAGTCACCTTTTTCGAACGAGAAGATTTTCTCACTCTTCTGAAAAACCATTCGGATCTTTCCATTCGTCTAATAAATGTGTTAAGTCAGGAACTGGAGAAGTCCCAACAAAGAATTAACCAGTTGACTTTTAAGGATGCAAAAGGGCGTTTGGCTCTAATTCTTCTGGACCTTGCAAAAAGTTATGGGGTTAAAAATAAGGACGGGATCGCCCTGGGCATCACTCTTAAACGGGAAGAAATTGCAGAAATGACGGGAATGACCCTTGAAACAGCGGTCAGACTTCTCAGTCAATTTAAAAAAGACCGGGTAATCAAAGTTGAAGGAAAACAAATTATCCTCATTAACCAACAAAGGCTTCAAACTCTATCCAATTAATTTTTTCGGTTTCCTCTATCCAATTCCTGTTGACTGCCACCCATCAATATTTTTCTTGATATCGATCAATGAAAAACCCTCTCCTTTCCGTTACGTTACGTACATTAGAACCGTCTCACCTCTACCACCTTACCTCACCGGAGAGGGTGTCTTGCTCAAATTAACCAAAAAGGCTGATTATGGATTGATTGCCATACACTATATCGCTTCCCGAAAAATTGAAGAAGTCGTCAACGCAAAAACCATCGCCGAACGATTTGATATTCCGGTAGAACATCTTGCAAAAATCCTTCAAAAAATGGCTAAAAAGGGGTTGGTTCGGAGTCAAAATGGTCCAAAGGGGGGATATTCCCTATCAAAGGAATTAAAAGATATTACCATCGGGGAGGTCCTCACAGCCATTGAAGGGCCCATTGAAATTACCCATTGTAATAATGGCAGTTCCCTTTGCCAACAACTGGATCATTGTACCATCCGAAGACCTTTACTAAAAATTCAGGAAAGTATCATCTTTTTTCTAAACCAAACCACTCTCGACAAATTAAATTCTGCTCCCGTTCCCATCCCTTCCCTTTCACCCTTTTAAGGAATACCCACAAAAAAAGTGGGGAGCATTCCAAAAAAACCGCAGGGGCTTCAAAATGGGTTGGGGTCTATTTTTGACTAATGGTGGGTTCAAAAAGAATTTGAATCCGGTTTCCATCGGGATCTGCCATATAAAAAGAACAGCTCCCATCCCTATGAAACCGAACGGGATTTAAAATGGGGGCACCCGCTTCTTCCATTTTTTTCGCAATAATTTCCACTTGCTGGGGGGATTCCACAATAAAACCGAAATGGTCAAGAAATTGACCAACACCCTGCTGAAAACGATCCAGATCTTTTGGGGAAATGGAATGAAGGGCCAAATTATCCTCTCCCGAGCTTAAGTAAACATTGTCGGAATCGGGTTCCCAAACAACCTTTAACCCCAATAATCCTTCATAAAAAGCCCGCGAGCGGGTCATATCCATCACCCAAAGCGCAAGGTGTTTCAACCCCTGAAAAGAAAGAGGGGAACGAGATAAGGTCTTCACTTCCTTTTTTTTCCCAATTGGCGGACCAGATATAAAATAAAAATGATGGGTGGGTCCATGCCCCCCCCCAATTGAAAGACTGTTACGAATAGCCTCCGTCAGGTACCCTTTGGCATTCTCTACCGCTTCACTTAAATCTGTTCCTAAGGCTAAATGAGCAGCAATGGCCGATGCATAGGTACACCCCGTTCCATGGGTATTGGGGGTTTCGAAAAACTCCCCTCTAAAAATCTTAAATTGCTTTCCATCAAATAAAAGGTCCGTGGCAGGTTCAGAAAGCAAATGCCCTCCTTTAATCAACACCGCTTCACTTCCATAGCCCTGGATGGTTTTGGCCGCCTGTTTTGCATCCTCCAATGTTTTAATCTCTTGTCCGGTTAATCGCTGGGCCTCATGAATATTAGGTGTTACCAGTCTGGCCAGGGGAAATAAGACCCCTTTCATTTTTTCAACCGCAGCGGGTTGGAGAAGTTCACAACCGCTTTTAGATATCATCACGGGGTCTACTACCAAATTCCGCACGCGGCGATCAAGAAGCTTTTTAGAGACCGCCTCAACGATTTCACTGGAGAAAAGCATTCCGGTCTTAACCGCCCCTAAATCAAAATCGTTAAAAACAGCCTCCAGTTGCGCCTCAATAAAATCGATGGGAAGGGAAAAAACGGCGGAAACGGTCCGGGTATTTTGAGCCGTTAAGGCCACCAAAACAGACAAACCAAAAACCCCATTGGCCTGCATGGCCTTTATGTCTCCTTGAATTCCCGCTCCGCCTCCCGAATCAGAAGTGGCAATGGTTAATACTTGTTTTAAATAGGCCATGGAAAGTTTTAAAAAAAGGATGAGCACGGGAAAAACCCGTGGTATGGATCATCTCAACACTACATTTTTTAACAACCGGAAAACCCCCTTTTTCGTTCTATAGGACCAATAAAGGTTTTATGAGATGCCGATTCCCTAAACAGACCAGAGGGTGAAAACCGTGATTCCCGCAAGGATAATTAAAAGGAAACTCGTTAACGTCAACTCTCCTTGTCCCCCCTTGTAACGGCTCCATTCTTCGGGATAGAGGGGTTTGCCCAAAAGGTAGAAACCGGGTTCAAAAAGATGAAGGGCTTTTTCTATCTCAATCACCGCTTGCTTGGCCATGATATGCCGGTTTCGGTGCTGTTTCATCTGATAAATGAGAACCCCTGTTAAAATAACAACGGCCAAGGCACTATATAAACGAAGGGATGGAGATCCAACATTAACCGGGAAAACAAAACATAGTACAATGATCCCCACATAGAAACCAATACCAAACCGACCGATCCTCGTCAGTTGTTCACGACGTTCATACACCTCTTTCTTAAAAATAGGATAGAGTGTTTTAAGCACTTCCACTTTTGTTGGATCTAATTGAATTTCTGCCATCTACCCCCTTTTTCTTTTCTTGAGTTCTTCTTCAAAGGTTTTTTGGTACAGCACATTCCATTCGGAACTTCCTTCAATAATACGGCGGGAATAGGATTCCAATTTGGCGCGGACCCGGCGATCCAAATCCTCATCCAGTTTCAATTCTCCCGAAAAAACCTTTTTAATCTCCCTAAGCACCTGAACCTCATCCCCTTGGAAAACACACCCCTTCTCGCGCTTCAATTGATTTAAAATCAGGTGGGAGAGGTGGGAGATTTTTTCTTCGCTGAGAAACATTTTTGGTGCTCTTCCTAGAGGTTAAAGAATAATCCCTCGGTCTTTGACCAATTTATTTTTTAACATCAAAAACATCTTTCGGTCATCCACGTCCCCTCGATCAATCTGGTCCTGGTAATTTTTTAAAATCTCTCTGACTTCTTCGTTAAGCCGGTCTTCAACCATCAACTCCTCCGAAATGAGGTGCTCAATTTTTTGAACCAGTTCTTCCTTAGGGAGATGGATCACACATAACCCTTCGTTGAGAAGTCGATCAAGAACTAAATTAGATATGGATAGAATTCGTTCTTTGGTGAGTCGCATTTTGTGGGACGGAAGCTTCTACCCGATTAAAGTTAACCATAACGGGGAACCTGGGGATCCGCCTGGGTGGACCATGCATCAATTCCACCCGCCAGGTTCTTCACCCGTTTAAAACCCATTTGAGCCAGGAAGTAAACTGCTTGAAGACTTCGAATACCATGATGGCAATAAACAACCATTTCCCTGTCCGTTTCCAGCTCATGGTAACGGGAAGGGAGTTCACCTAAGGGAATCAGCTGGGCCCCCTCAATCCGGGCATAAGCAAACTCCTGGGGTTCCCGAACATCCAATATGAAGAGTTCCTCCCCTCCATCCAATTTTTTCTTGATTTCGAGAGGGGTAGTTTGAACCTTGGCCATAAATGCTTCGTTTTCCATTGGTTTTAATATTACCCTCTAAAAAACCCTCACGTCAAGAACAGAAACCTGTTGAGACTCTCTTTCCTTTAAACCACCAGGGTTTGGAGGGAGGAAATGGAACCCCAAAGTGGTTTGACAAACTGTCTTTGCCCGTTATACTAACCATTAAATAAGATAATATATTTTAAAGCAGAGGCATCGGTGGGCGGAAAAATTTTGGTCATTGAAAAAGAGCAAAAAATTCTTGATTTGTGCAAAGATACCCTTTCCCAGAAGGGATATGCCGTCACCACCGCACAATCCGTCAAAGAGGGTCTCAGTCAAATTAAACAAGAAGAGTTTGACATTCTTCTCACCCAACTTCAATTCTCAGAAAGAAACGTTTACGATTTTTTGGATCATGTTCATGAAATTCAAAGCGATTTATCCAGTATTATCATTACCGAACAGGCTGACATTCAAAAAGCGCTTCACACCCTCCACTTAGGGGCCCAAGGAATTCTTTTAAAACCTTTCACGAACCAGGAGCTTTCCCAATGTGTTGAAGATGCCTTGGAAAAAAATCGACTGGTAAAGGAAAATGTCCGGTTAAAATTGCTTTTACCTCTTTTTGAAATCAGCCATGGCTGCATTCACCACGAAGACCTGGACGGTTTACTGCGAACTACCTCCAACGTTCTCAAAAGGGAATTAAAGGCCTCCAGTACTGCCATTTTCCTGAATGATCGTCAAACCCAAGAACTGGTTCTTCGTTTGGAGGACGATTTGCCGGAACAAAAAGAGCACCTGCTTTCCATGGCCGAATGGGTTGCCGAGCGGGAGGAAACTCTTATTTTGGTGGATCAAAGCCCTTCAGATCCTTTTTTTGAGCAGATCATCCTTCACTACCAACTTTCTTCAGCACTGGGGTTTCCGATCCGAGGAAAACAGGGAATTGTAGGTATTCTCATTGTCTTGAGAAAGCTCGAGCGAAATAAATTAAGCCAAACCGACATCGAATTTATAACCATTCTCTTAAATCATTTAGCCATTGCCATTGACAATAATAGGCTTTTTAATGACTTGGAGGAGTCCCATTTTGAGGCCATCAGAGCCTTAGCGGATGCCCTGGAAACCAAGGACGCCTACACTCGGGGCCATAGCGATCGAACCGTTGATTTTGCCGCCGACATTGCCAAACAATTTGGGCTTTCCCCGGAAGAGACAGAACATATTAAATATGCGGCCATTCTTCACGATATCGGTAAAATCGGAATACCGGAATCAATTTTAAATAAACCGGGTCCCCTTACAGAAGAAGAATTTGAGGTTATGAAAAAACATCCGGAATTAGGATCCAATATTGTAAAACAGATTAAGTTTTTAGCCCCGGTCGCTCCCCTCATTTTCCACCACCAGGAACGCTTTGACGGAAAAGGGTATCCCATCGGGCTTTCCGGGGATGCCATTCCCATGGGATCTCGCATCATCGCCGTTTTGGATGCGTTTGATGCCATGACCTCTGATCGTGTCTACCGAAAAGCGCCGGGAAAGGTTAGGGCCATCGCAGAACTCAAACAATTCTCGGGAACACAGTTTGATCCTCAGGTTGTGGCGGCTTTTTTAAACCTTCTTGAAGAAAACTAATTTTTTTCCATCTTCTTTAGCCCATCCTTCAATTCAACCGATGCAAAAAAAAATTCGAACCCCCTGCATGGGTTGGATTGGTCCTTAGTCCTCCATTTCATAATTACGATGACATTATCCTCCGAAAAATATAGCGCGGAGCTTCCCTCTGAGCTGCAAGCACTACAGATTTTCAAGAACAATCTATATTCTATGCATTAGCCGTCATTCCCGCGAAACCTGTCCTCGAATGCCTCTATCGGGGAGCGGGAATCCAGAAGTTGTTGATTTTAAAGAGCCTGGATTCCTGCCTGCCGG
>DASWJH010000083.1 GCA_036397255.1 Nitrospiria bacterium | reverse complement strand
CACCCCTGAAGAAAAGGCAAAGGCAGGTCGCGTGGCCCTTTTGGCCTCCAGGACAAACACAATGCTCTCTATTCCAATGCTCTTTTTTATGGCCGCCTCCGGACATGCTCCAGCCGGCCTATTTTAGGCTAGGTAATTTTGGTTTAAGAAAACTTTACCCAAACTGAGCAAAACCAAGATAACCCTTCAATTCCGTTTACTTCTATAAGGGTAGTTTTATAGTCCTTCTTCATTTTCCAAAAAAAAAAACCACTCTATCCCTCATTCTCAAAACTTTCTTTTAACCCATTGAATTTTAAATTAGAAAAAAATTATTGACATTAAATTACTTTCAGGTTATATTCTCATTTAATAATTATTACTATTTGATAGTATTTAACGCTAATAAAAAATGGGCATTGAAATTATCCCTACTTTTATTTGACTTGTTTCTGATTTTATCTTAGTTTTAGATTTTTTATTCAGCCTTCATTGCTTTGGTCAATGAGGATACAACTCAACCTAATAGAAAAAGGAGGTCAAGAAAAATGGAAAAACCGCTTAAAGGAACTAAAACATGGGAAAACCTAAAAGAGGCGTTTGCAGGGGAATCCCAAGCCAACCGAAGATATCTTTATTTTGCGCGAAAAGCAGATATTGAAGGACAACCTGATGTGGCTGGGGTTTTTAGAGATACAGCAGAGGGAGAAACGGGGCACGCATTTGGTCATTTTGATTTCCTAGGCCAGGTGGGAGATCCCGTTACCGGAACCCCGGTTGGAGATACTGAACTCAACCTCAAATCGGCCATCGAAGGTGAAACCTACGAATATACGGAAATGTACCCGGGGTTTGCCAAAACCGCCCGTGAAGAAGGTTTTAGTGAAATTTCGGAATGGTTGGAGACATTGGCTCGAGCCGAAAAATCTCATGCCGGACGATTCCAAAAAGCATTAGACAGTCTAAAAAAATAAAGGCTGAACCTTTAAATTAGGATTGTAGGGTTGGGTTTCCCAACCCTACAAACCCTTTTCTTTATCGATTATCAGGGTATCGGGAAACCCCCTTGCAGTCATTCCCGAATGTCAAATTGGGGTTCCAGTTCATTTAAAAAATTTTTCCGATTCCTCTTTCCCGGTGAATGGATAGGAGGACAGGCTTTGCGGGAATAACAACTGGACAAGAAAATATTTCTTTTTCAGCAACCGGCTAAACCTTGAACTTCCTCCATTCCTATGTTCAGGACCTCTTATGAATCAGATCATTGATTTTGAAAAATCCTTAAATCCAGAAGTACTCTTTCAGGACACCTTAAAGGTCTTTGATATCTGTAACGGATGCAGAAGATGCTTCAACCTATGCCCTTCCTTTGATTTCCTTTTTAAAAAAATTGACGCCCGCGATGGAGAAATCGATCAACTTGAAACAAAAGAAATTGATCGAACGGTGGACCTGTGTTATTACTGCAAACTCTGTTATAACCATTGTCCCTATACCCCACCCCACCGGTTTAATCTGGATTTTCCCCTCTTGATGATCCGCTCAAAGGCGGTTCGCGCAAAATCGGTCTCTCCCTCCTTTAGGGATCGCCTCTTGGCCAATACAGACTTTCTGGGGAAATGGTCTTCGTTGTTTGCCCCTATGGTCAACTGGGGTCAGAAAAATTCTTTTTTCCGGAAGATATTACACAGCTTAATGGGAATTCATCAGGAAAAGCTTCTTCCCACATTCTCCCAGACTACCTTTCCGGATTGGTTTACCACTCATCAGTTTAAGAATCTCAAATCATCGTCATCCCCTCCGGCAGAAAAGGTGGCACTTTTTTCCACCTGTTTCATTAATTACAACCAACCTGAAATTGGAGCTGCAACGGTTGAAGTTTTAGAGAAAAATGGTGTAGAGGTTTCATACCCCGAGCAAAACTGTTGCGGAATGCCATACTTTGACACAGGGGATTTTGAAAAAATACGGAAAAAGGCTTGGTTTAATATTCAGTCTTTAAAAGCCTCCATCTCCCAAGGAATGAAAATTGTCGTGCCTATGCCGACCTGCAGTCTAATGCTCAAAAAAGAATATACCACCCTTTTTCCGGGGGAAGACTCCCAATTGGTGGCCTCCAACACCTACGACCTTTGTGAATATTTAATGAAACTAAACGACCAAGGGAAGTTGGATACCAACTTTAAACAAAACCCTGGGAAAATCTTTTATCAGATCCCTTGCCATCTTAGGGACCAAAACATTGGGTATAAATCCCGGGACTTGATGAAATTAACCGGTGCATCGGTTAATATCTCCGAACGGTGCTCCGGCCATGATGGGACCTGGAGTGTTAAAAAGGAATATTTTGATTTATCCCTTAAAATCGGGGATACACTCTTTAAAAATGTCCAGGAAGAACCCCCGGATATTGTCTGCACCGATTGCCCGCTATCGGGCCTGCAAATGGAACAAGGTACCGGTAAAAAAAGCCTGCATCCCATCCAGGTCATCCATCAGGCCTATGGCCTGGATCGCATTAACGGAGGAAGAAATGAGAAAGCTTCAATTGGGTGATATCCATCCTCTCTCAGAATATGAGGGGATTCGAAATGAGATGAGGGAGCAAATTATCCAAATCAAAAAGGCTCGTCGTCTGCAAATCGGAGATTTGATCTCTATGGTTTTTGAAAACAGGGAAACCGTTATTTTCCAGATTCAGGAAATGATGCGCGCAGAACATATTTACGACGATACTAAAATCCAGGGGGAAATCGATACTTTTAACCCTTTAATTCCCGATGAAAACGAACTCAGCGCTACTCTCTTTATCGAAATCACTGACCAAGAAAAAATAAAAAAAACACTGGATAAGTTACAAGGGTTAGACCGAGAAAACGTCCTTTTTTTTCAAATGGGTGATCAAGGAACCATTTCCGCAACCTTTGAGGAAGGGAGAAGCAATGAGGAAAAAATCAGCTCCGTTCATTATGTAAAATTTTCGTTCACGAAGGAACAGCAGGATTTATTCTCAAAAATGGAGATCCCGGTTCAATTGGTGATCAACCATCCCTACTATCAAAAATCCACCACCCTAACCCCCGAAACAAGAATGAGCCTCCTGGCTGATTTCAAGTAAAAAAACTCATCATGGAAGGGAGGGGGTAAATTTCGTCATTCCCGCGAAGCCAGTCCCCGTAAGCTTTAAGCAGGGAGCGGAAATCCAGGTTTATTTTCCCCCTTGAGCAAAGGGGGTTAGGGGGATTTTAAGATCCGGTATCCCTCCGTTTTTAATTTTTAAGTTCCAATCCCGTCATTCCCGCGCAAACGGGAAACCAGAGGCGTGGTAATTAGGAAAAAAGGAAGAGAGAAAACATAATGGTTTTAAATGGGAAATGGAAACAAAAGTTCTAGAAATTCAATTTTTGCCTAATTTCTGAAAGGAAAATTTTAAAGGTAAAGTTTGGGGCCAGAGGGGGAATCGACCCCCCATGGAGCCCGGTCCCCAAAGATTTTGAGATCCCATGGATGTTTATTTTTCTTTTATTTCCTTTCTTTCTAAAAAGGATTTCGCCTCCCCGGATTTTGCACCTAGATCATTCGAAAGGACCCTCTAGAATGAAGAGTAAATGGGATTTTTTCATTTTGTAATAATTTTTTATTCAACTAACTTTTTAACATAAATACGATAAGATCCTTCTTCCTCTACCAATTCTATAAACTCATTTCCGGTATTTTTACACCAGGCAGGCATATCTTTAATTATTCCTTCATCATCATTTAAAACCTCTAAAATTTGACCAATTTTTAGTTCTTTAATTTTTTTTGCGGTCAAAACAATCGGCATCGGGCAAAAAAGCCCCATGGCATCTAACGTCATATCCGCTTCCATGCGTTTAACCTTTTCCCTTCCTTTTCTTTGGCTTTTTCATTTTCATCATATTTTTTTCCTACCTCTTCATCTCCCGATAATCGGGAGACATTTCCCTTAACTTTTTCACAAGCGGAGGGAACTCCTTCACCAAAAAATCAACCTCTTCATCCGTATTTCCAATTCCCACACTCAAAACCAGAGAGCTTTTAGATAAGTCTTCAGGAATGCCAATAGCAGACAACACACCAGAAGGCCTTAACGCCTGGGAAGAACAGGCAGAACCACTTGAGGCTCCAATTCCAATTTCTCCCAAGGTGGACAATAACGTTGCCCCCTCAATTAATTTCACACACCAGCTGCAATGATGGGGAAGCCGGTGAACCCATGACCCGGTAGAGACCAAAGCTTCAACTTTTCGCTCTATTTCCAATTTTATCCGATCTCTCAAGCGAACCAAAACCTCCAAACGACTATCCATATCTTTTTGGGCTAATTCTGCCGCCTTCCCAAATCCCACAATGGCTGGAACATTTTCCGTTCCGGACCGTTTTCCATGCTCCTGGGTTCCCCCCTCAATTATTGGCCGGACCCGGGTCCCTCGCCTCATATACAAAACCCCGACTCCTTTTGGCCCATAAAGGGTTTGGGACGATCCGGTTAAAAGATCCACACCCAGAGCTTCAACATCTAGTGATATCAACCCCATGGTGGCGGAGGCATCCGTATGCAAATAAACCCCTCGACCCCGAGTTATTTTTGAAATCTGTTCAATGGGCTCTATGGTTCCAATCTCATTATTTCCGTGGATGATCGAAACCAATATGGTATCCTCCCGAATGGACTTTTTCACATCCTCAGGGCTGATCACCCCCTGATGATCTACCGGAAGAAACGTCACCTCAACCCCTTCTTTTTGCAAGGACTTTAAAGGGTGTAAGATGGATAGATGTTCAATGGGAGTGCTGATGATATGCCGCCCCCGATTTTTCAATGCCTGCACAACCCCCTTCAAGGCTAAATTGTTTGATTCCGTAGCAGACCCAGTAAAAAATATTTCTTCTGACTTTGCATTAATTAATTTGGAAACACTTTCCCTTGCGTGTTCAATGGCAGAGGAGGCCTCTTTTCCCCAACCATGTTGACTTTGGGGATTACCGAAGGCCTTTGAAAAATAAGGAAGCATGGCCTCTATGACATCGGGGAGGACCGGTGTGTTTGATATATGGTCAAAATAAACTTTTTTCATGGGTTACGCTCTTTTTTATTCCCGAGGAAAATAGTAAGGAACCCTTTATCTCAATGTCAAGGATCGAACCAATTCCAATATTTAAAAAAAAACCTCTTTCGAAGCTTGGTCCTAAGCATCTAAATGATAACTCCCGCGTAGGTGAAAGTCCACTATAGGAAATATCCCCGGATTCCCACACCCCGCTTAAAGCATACGGGGACAAGTTTCGGGGAATGACAAAGCACTTCTTTGGAGCGTTAAGCCGAATAAAACTTAGAAAAAAGGTTTATCATTTACCGGGCCACGTCGACAAACGGGGTTTATTAAAACTTGGGCAAATTGACAATAAACTTTGGAACATGTTAAATTGGTCTTCCAAATTTTTATTAAAAATAAATAGACAGAATTTTCAGGAATATGGAAAACACTTCTTTGGCTGGTAAAAAATTAGGCCTTCTCCTTTCAACGGACCAAAGGCATCCCAATTCCCAAACCACACTTGGGTTGATTCAGGAAGCCCTTTCCCAAAAGGTTGGGGTTTACCTCTACCTGATTGATGAAGGGGTAACCAACATACAAAATCAGGCCTTCTTCGACCTTTCTCAAAAAGGAGTTAAACTCTTTGTTTGCGCCTATAGCTGCCAACGCAGGGGTATTCCCAGGGACTCCCGGTTTACCTATTGCGGACTGGTCGTACTGTCTGAATTAGTTAATACATGTGACCGTTTTATATCTTTTAATTAACCCTATGCCTTTTTCTATTTTATTTTTAATCAAAACCGATCCCAGGAAAAGCCTTCGCCCTTCAGAGGCCATTCGAATGGCGGTGGGTCTGGGGACGAACAAAAACCCTCTTTCCATTATTCTGATGGGGAAAGCCATTCACCTGCTTAATTTTGAAACGGAGGACCTAGAAGACCTTGAAACAGTTGAACGGTATCTTCCTATTTTAGAAGAGTGGAAAATCCCCATTTATATTGAAGAAGGTTCGCTCAAAGAAATTAACACTGATGGACATCATTTTGAGCTGAAAGGACTATCCACCGAGGAAATGAGCAGACGGTTGGCTCAAACCGACCGGATTTTTGTTTTTTAGAAGAGGCAGGCCAAAAATTGAAGAAAACGTTATTTATTGTTAAAAACAGATCCGATGCAAAAGATGTTTTTGAATTCATATTGGAACAAATAAAAACTCAGGAAGCGGAACCGACCCTTATTTTGATCCAAGAGGCCTCCCAGGTGAGGGTTCCTCCCCCCATTAAAGCCCACATTTTGTCGGAAAAGCCCGGCAGATCTTTCGAGGCTTTGGATAATTCCATAACCTATAAAGAAATGCTGGATTTTATATTTTCAACGGATTCCCTCGTGGTATGGTAACCCTCTCCAAGGATTTTTGGATCAGGCCCCCTGTTCGTTCTGAAATTCTTCATGCCAGGCCATTTGAATCCCTTCAAGAATCTTTTCATTGGATTTCTTAGGGTCGTCTTCAAAAGAGGGCAATTCGGTAACCCATTTATGAAGATCCGTAAAACGGACTGTCAGGGGATCCAGATCTGGATATTTTTCCATTAATTGAAAGGCGATTTCTTCAGTGTCACTCCACCCAATCTTCATGGCCTTTACCTCATCTCTATAGGGTTTCTAAAATTTGTTCTCACTTGGAATTTCCACCACCACATCCCCTTTTACAATGGCTTGGCAGGCCAATCGGGAGTCCAGGGTGAGGCCATCTGCATCTTCCAATTGATCCTCTTCTTCTTCTGTTTTGGGAGAAAGAAATTCCATTCCTTGTTTGACAATGACATGGCAAGTGGCACAAGCGCAATTTCCTCCACAGTTGTGCTCCAGTTCAATATGATGATCCAAAGCCAAATCTAAGACCGATCTCTCTTCCTCCGTTTCCACGGTACGGTTTACTGGAAGAAAGGTAATTTTATATGTTTTCTTTTCCTTGGACATGGAAGGGAACCCGAATGCTTCTACTCATTACACCCAGGTTTTATTAAGGGTTAGCGGGGGTCAATATTTTAATCACTGGGTAATTCTTTTAAACTCCGGCTTTTCAGACTTTCCCCCAACCGATGATCCAAAAGGCGTTTAGCAAATGGAGAGGTTACTTCATCCAGGTTTTGGATTTTCTCCCGTATTTGTTTTTGATCCTCATTAGCCAATGCGTTTTTTAATGTAGTAACGGCTTGGGAAATGACCTCTTTTTCTGAAGGATTAAGGAGAGGGTCTCCCTCTTTTAAAGCCTTCTCGGTGTGATGCAGAATGGTTTCTGCTTCGGTCTTCGCTTCCACCAGCATCCGTTCTTTAAAATCCTGCTCAGCATATTTAAAAGAATCGTTCACCATCTGTTGAACATCGGCCTCATTCAACCCATAGGAGGGTTTCACTTCTATGCCACTTTCCTTTCCCGTCTTTTGATCAACCGCTGTCACGCTCATGATGCCATTGGCATCCAACAAAAAGGTCACCTCAACCCTCGGTACCCCGGCGGGAGAAGGTTCAATCCCTTTTAAGGTAAACCGGGCCAGACTTCGGTTATCTTTTACCAATTCTCTCTCTCCCTGAAGCACATGAATTTCGACACCCGTTTGGTTTTCAATATAGGTCGTAAATGTTTCTTTTGCACTGGTGGGGATTGTGGTATTTCGGTATATCAAAGGACTCATAACCCCCCCGAAGGTTTCAATTCCCAATGAAAGTGGGGTCACATCCAACAACAGCATATTACGGGTTCC
Source organism: Nitrospiria bacterium (assembly GCA_036397255.1). Classification (NCBI taxonomy): domain Bacteria; kingdom Pseudomonadati; phylum Nitrospirota; class Nitrospiria; species Nitrospiria bacterium. The sequence continues at coordinate 5,005 of DASWJH010000083.1, read as the reverse complement.
CCCGCTTAAAATATCTGCTTGAACGGCGGCCCCCAAGGCAACCACTTCATCCGGGTTTAATTCCGTGTGGGGAACCCTTTCAAAGGTTTCCCCCACAACTCGTCGTACCATTGGGATTCGCGTCGATCCCCCCACCAATACCACCACATCCACATCCTTAGGGGAAAGGCTCGCATCTTTAAGGGCTTGAAGGCAAGGGCCTAAGGTTCTCTCAACAATGGGTTGAATAATATTTTCCATTTCCTTCCGGGTAAACTGCCGTTGATAATGACCTTTTCCCTCGGGGAGAGGCAATACCAACTCACTCTCTTCCTGATTGGAAAGATCACATTTTATTTTTTCAACTCTTTCACGGGAAAGCTGCAGTAATTCGGGAAAAGACGCCACCCCAACTGAAAACTTTTCTTTGATTTCCTGAAATACAAAGGAAAGAAGGGCGTTGTCAATGTCATCCCCTCCCAAATGGGTGTCCCCGTTTGTGGACAAAACTTCAAATATTCCTTCTTTAATCTTTAAAAGGGAAATATCAAATGTTCCCCCTCCCAAGTCATATACAGCAACGGTTCCCTTCTTTTTTTGGTCCAATCCATAGGCCAGGGAGGCAGCAGTGGGTTCATTCACAATTCTCAAAACCTCTAAACCCGCAATCCGTCCGGCATCTTTTGTTGCCTGCCGTTGACTGTCGTTGAAATAAGCGGGGACGGTGATAACAGCCTCCTTAACCTCTTCCCCCAGAAAGTTCTCGGCACGACTTTTTAGTTCTTTTAGGATAAACGCGGACAATTCAGGGGGAGTATATTCTTTTCCTTCAACCGAAAAACGGATGATCCCATCACGTTCTTTAAGTTTATAGGGAAGATATTTCAAATCTTTTTCCAGATCCGAAAGGCCCTTTCCCATAAACCGCTTGACCGAATAAATGGTATGACCCGCTTGATGAACCCATCGGTTCCTTGCAGGATCTCCCACCAGAACCCTCCCTTCATCAAAGGCAATAATGGAAGGAACAATGGCCTTTCCCCCCGCCCCTTTGATGACCTGGGGTTCTCCATCCTGCATGATGGCAACCAAACTATTGGTGGTTCCTAAATCGATGCCCACAATTTTTGACATAATCAAAACGCCTATGTTTCTAGTGCTTTCCCAATATCTCGAATCACTGTATTTAAATAGGACCGGTTATATAAAATATCACGAATTTCCTTAAAAATTTTCTTTTTTTCCTCAATCCGTTCTTCTTTAAGGCTCCCTTTGTGAAAAAGATCCCACTTTTGAAAAAGACCAACCAGTTCCTTTTCCAACTCGCCTCTCCTGCCTTCCAGGTCCCTTTTTTCCTTTTCGAGGTTTTCTTTTAAAGCACTGTCTAAGGAATCGGGTTCATCCTTTGATTTCCTGAAATCCTCTATCAACTCCTGAATTTCAAAGATTTCTTCAAACAGGTCCGCAGGAGGTTGTTTTTGGTTTTTTGAAGGAGGTTCTCCTTCCAACGTTAAAAAATATTCAGCCCGTTCGATTGGATCTTTTAGCGTTCGATAGGCCTTATTCAGAAACACAGAGTTTTCAAGGCTTAATTTCTTTTCATTATCGATCGATCCATGGAAAAAATCAGGATGAAATCTCCGACTTAATTCATGAAAGGCCTTTTCAAGATCTTGAGGATTGATAGAAAGAAGACGCGGGAAACCCAAAAAGGAAAAGTAATCCTCATCTAAAGAAACCGGCTGAACCTTTCCGCAATGCTCACAAAAAGAACGGGTTTCGGTTTTTTTTTGGCAATGCCAACAGTTTAACTGAACCATTTCTTTTCCCTTATGAAGAATGGACATATTTACCAACCTCTAAAAAAAATTTGTCCAGCCCTGCCGGTAGATAGGAAACAAAGAAGCCGAAAGGGAAAAGTTTTATCCAATTTTTCGGGGGAAAAGGCCAAAGAAGGTCCACTTTAGATAAAAAATAAAAGGGCCTCTACGGCCCTTTTTTTCCATTGAAACAAACATTTTTTTAACTCAACCCATTTTTGGGAAAAGAGATAAAAAACACTTTCTGGTTAGGCAGAAAAGGATTCACCGCAACCGCAGCTTTGTTTCGCATTTGGATTGATGAACTTCAGACCACCTCCGGTAAGGCTTTCCACATAGTCCAGAGTCGTTCCCTGAAGATAAAGAGCACTTTTTAAATCCACGATGACCTTCGTTCCCAGGATCTCATACACCTGGTCATGCTCTGATATTTTATTATCAAAACGCATATCGTAAGAAAGACCAGAACACCCTCCTCCCCGAACAGCTATCCTCAACCCTGCATCTTCCATATCAGGAGCCTGGACCTGCATTAAACGCTTCACTTCTTTGGCAGCACTTTCCGTGAGATTAACGGGTGGTTTTCCTGTGGTTGTTTCCATCATTATCCCTCCTTTTTAAATCTTTCGGGGAAAAATCAATTTATTTTCCTTTGTTTTCCCCTTCTGAGTTAACCCAACGCTTTTTATAATCCTCTAGAGCGGCTTTAATGGCATCTTCAGCTAAAACCGAACAATGAATTTTTACAGGCGGAAGGTTTAATTCTTTGACAATTTCCGTATTCTTAATGGCTTTTGCCTCTTCGATTGATTTACCTTTCATCCACTCAGTGGCCAAGCTGGAACTAGCAATGGCACTGCCACAACCAAAGGTTTTGAACTTGGCATCTTCAATGACCCCTTGATCATTAACCTTGATTTGCAATTTCATGACATCCCCGCACTCGGGTGCCCCAACAATACCCGTTCCAACCCCTTTGGTATTTTTATCCAGGCTCCCCACATTTCGCGGGTTGTTATAATGTTCAATTACTTTATCGCTGTAAGCCATTTTAATTCACCCCCCCAATTTTCAAATTTTATGGTCTTTTAGGACTATTGTCATGTTTAGTGTTGACTCCACTGAACGGATTTTAAATCGACTCCCTCCTTCGCCAACTCATAAAGAGGAGACATTTCCCGTAATTTATTAACCGTTTCAGTCACTCGCTGCACCACGTAATCTACTTCTTGTTCGGTGTTAAACCGTCCCAATCCAAAACGGATCGAAGAATGGGCAAGGTCAGCCCCTACACCCAGAGCCCTTAAAACATAAGAAGGTTCCAATGTGGCCGAGGTACATGCCGATCCAGAAGAGAGGGCTATCTCTTTTAAACCCATCAAAAGGGCTTCCCCCTCTACATAAGCAAAACTTAAATTTAAATTGTTAGGCAAATGATTGACTGGATGACCGTTGAGATAAACTTCATCAAGATTTTTTAAAATTCCTTCTTTAAGCTTATCTCTAAGATACGCCATTTGCTTACCTTCTGCCTCCATGATTTGCCCCGCAATCTCACAGGCTTTTCCAAACCCGACAATACCCGGAATATTTAAGGTCCCGGAGCGCATCCCCCTTTCATGTCCTCCCCCGTCCATTTGGGGAGCCAACCGGACTCGAGGGTTTCTGCGTCTTACAAACAGCGCCCCAACCCCTTTTGGGCCATAAATTTTGTGGGCTGAAAAAGATAGGAGATCAATCCCCATTTCGCCTACATGTACAGGTATCTTTCCCACGCCCTGTGTGGCATCACAATGAAAAAGGATACCCTTTTCTTTCGCAATTTTACCAATTTCTGCAATGGGGTTGATGGTTCCGATTTCATTGTTGGCCAGCATGATAGAGATAAGGATGGTCTTATCCGTTATTGCTTTTTTCACTTCTTCCGGAAGAACCACCCCATTTTTATCAACGGGTAAATAGGTGACTTGGTAACCCTGTTTCTCAAGTCTCTTTGCGGAGTCCAAAATGGCTCTATGCTCGGTGGTACTGGTAATGATATGATCTCCCTTTTCCCGATACATTTCGGCTACACCCTTAAGGGCTAAATTATCGGATTCGGTGGCACCGCTTGTAAAAATGATTTCTTTTGAATCAGCATGAATCAAATCTGCCAATTGCTTTCGGGCTATTTCCGTTGCTTGTTCTGCTTCCCAGCCAAAGGAGTGATTCCGACTTGCTGCATTGCCAAATTTATCGGTTAAATAAGGCATCATCGCTTCCAAAACTTTCGGGTCGAGTGGCGTAGTCGCATGATTATCCATAAAAATCGGTAACTTCATTACTTCACCCCTTCTCCATGAAATGTTAAATGGATAATATCATCACAACGCATTTCTTCAAGAGTGATATTATCCAATAAATTTGAAATGCTTTGTTGTATTTTGGTCAAAGGACTTCGAACACTACATTTTTCAATTTGCAAACACTGGTGATCTTCTTGATTACATTCCATCATTTGGATGGGCCCTTCAATTGCCTTCACAATTTCCCCCACCGAAATGTTTCCAGGTTCTTTTGCTAATTGATACCCCCCCTTCGGGCCGTTTTGGCTTAGGATTAATCCTTTCTTTGCCAAACGCTGTAACACCTTTGCCAGAAGTTCTCCGGGAATACTGTACTCCTCAGCAATTTCTTTTGTATTAATCACCCGGCTTTCATTATCGTGAAAAGCAATATAGGTCATTGCCAGAAGTCCATAATCAATTTTTTTAGAAAGCCTTAACATGTTTTCCTTTTAATCTACTAACTACGACTATTCTAGTCCCCGATTAAAACCATCGCATACAGAATACCAAATAAATCCACTCACTGTCAAGTGGTAAAATTCATTTGTTTTATTAATAATTTCAAATAGTTATATAAAAATTAGGATTACGATCAAATTTATCCCCGATCAAATTTATCGGATACGTTATTATTATACCTTAAAAGCCCCCGTCAAGTGGAAATTAATAAGAAGAAAGGGATTTTTCCGAAATTAATTTTTTGGAATGAAGAAAGCAGGTATTTGAGTAGCATGAAAGCTGATAGTGTAAAGTATTATGTGTGAAATTGAGGGTTGAAAAAATGGCGTTTTCCAACCAAGATAAAGTGTGCAACCCTAACCCAGGAGGAAAACGCCATGATGGAACTCAAAGTCAATGTACCACAAATCCGAGAGTTTT
>DASWJH010000082.1 GCA_036397255.1 Nitrospiria bacterium | reverse complement strand
GGGGAGAGAAACGAACCGAGGGCGATGGGGATGTATGTGTGCCGGTGGATAGGGGGGATGAGGCAAGGGGAAATCGCAAAGGAATTTAAACTGGGAGGATATTCAGGGGTAAGTAGTACAATTAGAAGGATGAGGAAGGAGTTAGAGAAAGGAGGAAAGGTGCTCAAAAAATACGGGGCAATTAAAAAGGTTCTCGAAGGTTGAGCCAAGACGAGATTTGACCCCTTTCCTTTCCTTTCGACCCAAAAATACGGGGCAATTAAAAAGGTTTTCGAAGGTTGAGCCAAGACGAGATTTGACCCCTTTCCTTTCTGACCCCTTTCCTTTCCTGACCCCTTTCCCTTTCCTTTCCTTTCTTTGAGAGAGGATAAGGAGGCGGGAAAAACGGGAAGATGTGGAATTATTCGGGATGTTCGGGGATTTTAAAAGAAAAAAGAAAGGAATTTGGTTTGAGAAAAAGGTTGTAGATCCGTAAAAAATTATCGTTTGGTTTGAGATAAACTAAGAGTTTAAAATTTTGTGACGCAAGCGTTTAAATCCTTATTAAAAAGAAGAAAACCCGTTTGAAGACCTTTTATAAAGTGCAAAATGGGAAAAATTCCTAGGTCAGAAAGCTCAACTTTTGAGTCAATCGGAAAAAATTCTAATACAGCCTCTGCAAATAATACCTTATGAGATTGATTTAAAAAATGACTGCAACCTAAATTTAGAGTTATCCACCCTGCAAGATATTGTAAGTCAATTTAGAAACTAAAAGACCATAAAGAATAACTACCAGTGTTTACCGGATCTGCGTTTCGGGCGCGATAACTGCATACGGGGATCAATAGAAGGTTCAACTAAAACTGCATAGCCTTTAAGCGTAAGTTGACACTTGAGGATTAGGAAGTTAGGGGTTCGGAATTCGTAAAAATTATCCATTCCGAGGTCCTTGGAATGTCCTGTTGCGGGATTAGAAAGGCGAATGATCCCTTTTGATGAGGACACCAGTTCCACATACCAATCGTAATCCATGAATGAGAGTTCGGTTCCATTACCATGAACACGTTTTACCTTCGGACGAATCTTAATTGGTCTACCGATTAACTTTTCGATTCCTTTTTTATTCATCGTATTGGTTTTCTATTTTTTCTAATTAGTTTTGAGATCTTTTTTCGAGATTTTAATAATATCTTCAAGACATTTTTTCGAATTTTCCAACACCGTTAATTGAAATTCATAATAGTTTTGCCTTTGGGGATCCTGTGACAAAGCATCATCAAGGTCTTTTTTATAATGTTTTAGTCGAATGATGGCCTCCTTAGAAAGCAAGATTGCACCGATATCCAACGCTTTTTGAATTTCATTTTCAGCTTTCTCCGCATGTTTAATTAATTCCTTTTCTTTTTCTTCTGGTAAATTTTGGCCCGATGACCCAGCATCAAATAACCGATCTGGAAAGTTTTTAACGTGGTGTAAAGCCTCTATTACTCTTACGTAGGCATCAGCCTTTCTTTCCCACCATTTCTCCTTACGGAAACGCTTTAGTGAAAGCTGAACAGTGATCCATGCGCTGACAGCCGCGATGACTATTCCCGTAAGTATATTTAATGCTATTTCACCCATGGCATTGTTTTCAACGCATTGCCTTATGAATCGCTCCTCCCCATCCCAACATCAATTACAAAATACGTGGCATTTCTTGGAGGGAGGTGTACTTATTTCGAAATTTATAGTTTGATATCCCGCAGGGATTCTCCTTCTGTTATATTGAAGTCGTTTTTTCGAAAATCATTGCAGTAGAGAACGTCTCATTCGGAAAATTATGTTGTTCCACTTATATTTTCCTGCGGAGGTAAAAAGCGGAAAAAGTCCGATTAATAATCCTAGCCGTGAAAAACCATTAAATTTAATCTTATTGTCGGTGCCTTTTAAATATCATTTTACCTTTCTAAATCGCAACCGAATTAGATGAATTTTTCGTTGAATATTACATTGTCGGGATGAACCTCTACAAGGATTGGTTGAAACGTCAATTTTATGATACGGACCATCCCGACAATAACATGAAAATATTTTACTATAATACTGGAGGCACCTATTTTCCAATATAATTTTAATCGATCCGTTGGATGCCACTATCTGGAAAGGTCCCTTCCGCGAACATCATATAAGAAAGTCCTACCCCTTCGCCGTCAAAAGGGATAGAACCTGGGACACCCCCATATTATGGAGGCACGTCCCCAACCGCTTCCAGCTCCCCTACCGCCTCCCCAACTCCCCCGACCACTCCGGCCATTGGGAAGAAGTCATATCTTAAGCCTTTGGAGTCAATTGACTTTTTAAAAAAATTAGAGCAAAATTTTTCGAATTTGAAATGTTCATTGGAAGGTGACATTTTTGATGAATCAAGAAAACCTTGGAAATCAACTCAACCGGATTATCACTAGTGTAGTGTTTCCAACGCTTCTTTACATTTGGCGATTTTTGTCATGATGCGATCCACTGACGCGGTCCATACGAACACTTTGGGGTTCTGGTTGTGATTCTTCAAGTACTCTTCGATAGCGGCAATCAGCTCGGGTACGCTTCGGAAAATTCCGCGACGAATACGTTTGTCGGTGATCTCGCGAAACCACCGTTCGACCATATTCAGCCAAGAACTCGAAGTGGGAATAAAATGGAGATGAAAGCGCGGGTGACGTCGAATCCAGGATTTGACACGGGGATGCTTGTGGGTCCCGTAGTTATCCACGATGAGATGGAGGGTGAGTTCCGGTGGAGTTTCGCTGTCGATCTTCTTGAGGAATCGGATAAATTCCTGGTGCCGATGGCGTGGCATGCAGTCGCCGATCACCTTGCCATCGAGCATGCTCAGCGCTGCAAACAGCGTGGTAGTGCCATTGCGCTTGTAATCGTGCGTCATGGTCCCACAGCGACCCTTCTTCAACGGGAGACCGGGCTGAGTGCGGTCGAGGGCTTGGATTTGACTTTTCTCGTCGACGCACAAGACCAGGGCCTTGTCCGGAGGATTCAAATAGAGCCCGACAACGTCGGTGAGCTTCGCCAGGAAGTGCTTGTCGCGGCTGAGCTTGAAAGTCTTGATCAGGTGTGGCTTGAGATTGTGCTGTTTCCAAATCCGGTGAATGGCCACGGGGCTCAACCCCTGGGACTGGGCCATACTCCGCGTGCTCCAATGGGTTGCGTTGACAGGTTTCGTATGGAGAGTCGCCTCGACCACAGCCTGTATTTTTTGTTCGGGAATGGTTGGTATTCGTCCTGGACGAGGAGCATTTTTTTCCAATCCAGCACACCGCAGAGACAAAAAGCGTTCCCGCCAAAGTTGAACAGTGGGACGGGAAATCCCCATGCGGCGGGCTATTTCGTGACTGAAATCTCCGTTGGCCGCCATCTGGATGATACGGGCTCTTTGCACGAGACGCATGGGAAAACTTTTCCCTTGAGCCCACCGCTGGATGGTCAACTGTTCCTGGGGCGACAAAACAATACGTTCGGCTATGTTCATCGTCAATAAGCATATAAAATCGATCTTTAAATGTCAATTTATATATGAAACACTACACTAGGAACAGCAGATGCCAAATTAAAATAAACCTAACAAGTCGCTTCATCTGTCAGTCAAAAGCGTCGCGTTTTTTGCAGAGCAAAAATACCCAATGTTTTTTTCTCCTCATTTAGAAGGGGGTATACGGATTTGTGGCTCAAATGGTTACCCTGGAGATATCTTATTCGGAAAGTGGCCCGTTCTCATGGGTTTTTAGATCCCATTTGGATTCAATCCCGCCTTCACCGTTTTGCCCAGCCTTCTGAAGTCACTGAGCCCATTGAGCTCCTTCGTGCGGGGGTTCTGTTTCACGCAAGGGGCCTAATTAACACCCGTGCCATCCAGCACAATTTGGATTGGGTCTGGCCTTTTTGGGTTGAGCGTCAATTTAATCCCAAGGACCATTCCTTTATTCCACGCGCTTTTTCTGTGACTCACGTGAATCTGACTCACCGGAATTGGACAGCGGTGGGTTTTCCCGGTTATTCCGATTTTCCGATCATTGATCCGCGAGGATTGGTAACCCCTTTTTGGGATGGGTGGTCTTTAGATGGCTGGGTCATGGCTCAAGATGGACGATCCCTGGTTCCTTCCCGATTATCTACCGTTACCCAGCGGTTATCATTCGAAAAGGGTTTGAAGGTAATTACCGAATCAAAGGAGAAAGGCCTTTTCCTTTTCACCGAAGCGGAAGTCTTTTTAGAAGGCGATTTTCTGGACTGCAGGGTACGTTACCAGGTCCAGGCTGATGCTCGGTCCCGTTTGGTGATTTCCCTTCGGCCCTATAATCCAGAGGGAGTCAGTTTTATTCATGAGATTTTGCTGGAATCCGATCAGCAGGCATGGGTCATCGATGGTCATCAAAGAGTCGAGTTTAATCTTCCCCCGGAAGGCCATCAGTGTTCGGATTATTTTACCGGGGATGTTTTTGGGGAACTTGATTCCTTTCCCTCTAAATCGAGGGTTCGTTGTGATGTGGGAATGGCGACAGGGGCTGCGATTTTCAATCTCGAACCCCACCAAACCAGAGAGATTACCGTTCGAATCCCGTTGGGGGTTTACAAAAGCCACCCTGGAAGGAAAAACAATTCCCTGTATAACGTTTGGGAAGTGGCCCTTCAGGGTTGTTGCCAAATGCAGGTTCCGGACAAAAAATTTCAGTTTCTGTTTGAAGCGGCTTTGCGCACTTTAATTTTGCATTCTCCCGGGGATGTTTTCCCGGGCCCCTATACGTATAAAAGGTTTTGGTACCGGGATGCGGCATTTATTCTTCATGCCATGTTGGTGGTGGGATTGGTGGATCGTGCCGAAGGTGTTTTAGACCGTTTTCCTAACCGCCAGACCCATGCCGGATATTTTCTCTCCCAGAAAGGAGAATGGGATTCCAATGGGGAAGCACTTTGGATTTTTCACCGTTTTTTCAAGTTGACCGGGGGTTACCTTAAAGATTCCTGGGTTCAATCTATGGTTCGGGGTGCAAAATGGTTGATCCGGAAACGAACGTCCGATGGTTTGAAAGACCCTCACGCGGGCTTGTTACCGGCGGGTTTTAGTGCGGAACATCTGGGGCCAAATGATTATTACTACTGGGATAATTTTTGGGCCAGCGCAGGGTTGAATGTCGCAGGGGAGGTCATGGAATGGGTTGGGGAGAAAAAAGAAGCCCATTGGTTTCGGGAAGAGGCCAAATTCTATATGGATGCCATTGAAAAGGGCCTTGAAAAAACCCGTTCTCGAAGGAAGCGAAAAGGAATTCCCGCCTCTCCTTATCGCCGGATGGATGCAGGAGCCATCGGATCCATGGTTCCTAGTTATCCTTTACAGCTTTGGCCGGGAAATGATCCCCGTATTTTGGAAACGGTGGAATTTCTGCTGGAACATTGTTTTGTAAAAGGGGGTTTTTTCCAGGATATGATTCATTCAGGGATAAATCCTTATTTAACGCTTCATGTGGCCCAAGTTCTCCTAAGGGCCGGCGATTTAAGGTTTTTTAATTTGGTTCAAAGCGTTGCGGATTGTGCTTCACCGACTGGGCAATGGCCTGAGGCCATTCATCCTTGGACGGGGGGAGGGTGCATGGGGGATGGGCAACATGTGTGGGCTTCGGCGGAGTGGGTCCTCATGATGAGAAATTGTTTTGTGAGGGAGGAGCAGGAACGTCTCATACTGGGGGCTGGAATTCCCCGGCAGTGGCTGGATCAAAGGGTCCCTATTTATTTAAGAAAAACCTTAACTTCCTTTGGCCCATTTTCTATTCAGATTCACCCCATGGAAGACAAGATTCAAATTGACTGGGAAGGGGTATGGAAAAAAGAAGAGCCGTCCATTGAGGTTCATCTTCCGGGGTTTGGTCCTGTACAATGTTCTGTGGGTGAAAACCATTTAGAAATAAAAAGGGAGCGGGTCTTGTGAATATTTTAATGGCGACCAATACATTTTCTCCTCATGTGGGAGGAGTGGCCCGTTCGGTAGAAGCATTTACTTCCGAATTCCGGCGGTGGGGCCATTGTGTTTGGGTGGTGGCCCCTTTTTTTGAAGGCGCTCCCAAAAAAGAGCTGGGGGTCATTCGCGTTCCGGCCATTCAGCATTTTAATGGGAGCGATTTTTCTGTTCGACTGCCGATCCCCAGTTTTTTATTCCCTTCTTTAGAAAGGTATCACCCCGATATTGTTCATGCACATCATCCCTTTCTGCTGGGAGATACCGCCCTCCGGATTGCGGCGGTTCGTGATGTTCCCCTTATATTTACGCATCATACCATGTATGAGCAATATACCCATTATGTTCCGGGAGATTCTCCCACCCTAAAGCGATTTGTCATTGAGTTGTCCACGGGTTTTGCCAATCTTTGTGATGCCGTCATTGCTCCCAGTGATAGTATTGCAGCGACTTTAAAGGAAAGAGGGGTAAAAACGCCCATTGCTGTAATTCCCACCGGGGTCCATGTGGAACGGTTTCGGCAGGGAGAGGGGGAAAGGTTCCGGCGGTTAAACAAGATTCCCCCAGAAGCGTTTGTCGTGGGTCATGTGGGAAGGTTGGCCCCTGAAAAAAACCTTGATTTTCTTTCTAAAAGTGTGGCTGATTTTTTGAGCAAATATGACCAGGCACATTTTATTATAGCTGGGACCGGTCCTTCTAAAATAGACATTCAAAGATTTTTTGAAAGCCGGAATTTAAGTCAACGGGTGCATCTGTTTGGTGTGTTGCAGGCCAAAGATTTAGTGGATGCCTATCATGCGATGGATAGTTTTGCATTTACTTCTAAGACCGAAACCCAAGGAATGGTTCTGACTGAAGCCCTGGGGGCGGGTATCCCCGTGGTGGCAGTGGATGCTCCGGGCGTGAGGGAAGTCCTGAGAGATGGGGCCAATGGGCGCTTACTTCCCAAGGAAGATATTCGTCTGTTTTCGGATGCGCTTGGGGAAATAAAAGGTCTCTCTCAGGAAAAAAGAAAAAATTTTCAAGAAGAGGCACGGAGAACCGCACAGCAATTTTCCATCGGGGAGACGGCAAAGAAAACATTGGGTTTATACGAAAGCCTAATAGACAAAGGCCGTGTTCATAAAAAGTTGGAGGGAAGCCTGTGGCAATCCGCCATGCATGTCATTGAAGCCGAGTGGGAAGTTTGGAATAACCGGGCCCATGCTGCACGCATTGCCTTGAGTCAGAAGGGTTAAGGTCCAGGAAAGTTTTATGATTGGAAGAATTGAAACCTTTCTCAATCGAATTAGAAGATGGTTGATCCGAAGTGAGTGGATCGTTCGTCTTCTAGGGTTAACGAAAATGGTTGGAGAAGAATCTAAACCTGGATTGGTTTTGGTCCAGATTGACGGTCTTTCTCGACCACAGCTAGAAAAAGCCCTTCAAAATGGAAAGATGCCTTTTTTAGAAAGTTTAATTAAAAAGCAAGGATATATCTTGAAATCAATGTATTCCGGGCTTCCCAGCAATACCCCAGGTTTTCAGGGTGAATTTTTCTATGGCATCAAGGGTGTGGTTCCTGCCTTTAGTTTTAAACATAAAAAGACCAACGAGTTAATTCGTATGTTTGATCCAAAAGCGGTTTCTTATATACAGGGCCTGATGGAAAAGAAGGGCCCTGGGTTATTAGAAAATGGGAGTGCTTATTTGGATCTTTTCTCGGGAGGAGCGCATGAAAGTCATTTTTGCCCTGCTACCTTGGGATGGAATACCCTTCGGAATAGCCATCCGTTGATGCTTCTGATTATCCTCATAACCCATTTTTGGAGTTTTGCTCGGGTGGGGGCGTTGCTTCTTCTGGAGTCTGTTTTGTCTATCGGGGATTTTTTTCGGGGGCTTATTGCAGGACAGGACCTTTGGAAGGAGCTTAAATTTGTTCCCACGCGTGTTGCTATCTGTATTTTGCTTCGTGAGCTTGTCACAATAGGTGCAACCTTTGACACCGTTAGGGGTTTACCGATCATTCACCTCAACTATTTGGGATACGATGAACAAGCCCATCGGAGGGGGCCTTCTTCAGCATTTGCCCATTGGACTTTAAAAGGAATTGATGATGCGATTTGTAGGGTTTGGAAATCTGCCCGAAATTCCCCAAGAAGGAATTATGAAATATGGATCTATTCGGATCACGGTCAGGAATGGACCATTCCATTCGAGGTTGAAAATGGAAAATCGGTCCAGAAAGCGGTGCAAGAGGTAATGGATAGTCGATTAGACTCAGATGAAGGGAAAACTCATAATGAGGGGGGAATTCAACTCAAACGGATAGAATGGTTGGGGGGCGCTTGGGCAAGATGGTTCGCTGTAAAGTTGGGGCAGTTTCAAGAGGGAGATGCTGATACCTCATTGGTCACTGCAATGGGTCCCCTAGGCCATGTTTATCCAAGAGAACATATCCGTTTGGGTGAGCAACATAAAATAGCAAAACAACTCGTGGAAGAGGCAAAAATTCCCTTGGTTTTGGTTGCGGGGATAGAGGGTATCGCCCATGCCTGGATGAAAGAGGGTCAATTTATTTTGCCCCAGGATGCAAAGAAGGTTTTAGGTGATGACCATCCTTTTTTGAGGGAGGTTACCGAAGATCTCATTCGACTGTGTCATCATCCCGATTCCGGAGAGTTTGTCATTTCCGGGTGGAGGAAACAGGGGAGGCCCATTAGTTTTCCTTCTGAAAATGGTGGTCATGCAGGTCCAGGGAATCAAGAAACATTTGCCTTTGCTCTAATACCCCCCACTTCTCCGGTTATTCAACCGGAACGGGTTTTTCTCCGTCCAATGGACTTACGAAAAGGGGTAATAATATTCTTGGGCCGTTCTTCATCCGAATTCAAATTTCCTCGACAGCGGCAAAAGAAAAAACCACAAAAATTGATCCGTTTAATGACCTATAATGTCCATACCTGCCGGGGAATGGATGGGAGGCTTTTGCCGGATCGTATTGCAAAAGTGATTGCGCAATACGATCCTGACATTGTTGCCCTCCAGGAGTTGGATGCGGGACGTCTCCGAACGGGGGAAATTGACCAAGCTCATACCATTGCTCACGCTTTGGAAATGGATTTTCATTTTCACCCCGCCATACAGCTTGAGGAAGAACAGTATGGAGATGCCATCTTAACCCGTTTTCCAATGAAATTAATTCGTGCAAAGGGCCTTCCGGGAATTCAGGGGAATCCACTTTTGGAGCCCCGGGGGGCCTTATGGGTTTCTATTTCATTGGATGAAAACAGTTCTCCTTTGCAGGTCATCAACACCCATTTGGGATTGGTTCGCCGGGAACGGCTTATCCAAACAGAAGCGATACTTGGGCCGGATTGGGTTGGTCATCCCGCCTGCACGTCTCCTAGGATCTTATGTGGGGATTTCAATGCCTTACCGGGTTCTCCGGTTTGGCGAAAAATCACGGAGAATCTTTCCGATGCTCAAACCGTTTTAGAGGGTCACCAACCCAAGAAAACCTGGTTCGGGCGTTACCCATTGGGCCGAATTGATCATATTTTTCTGGATTCATCTATAATGATACGGTCGGCCGAGGTTCCCAGAACGGAGTTAACCCGGGTGGCTTCTGATCATCTTCCACTCATTGTAGATTTGGAATTGCCATGATCAAAGGTTCAACGGAAAAAATAAATGCTTTCCAGGAAAGGAAGGGAGATTTAGATGGAGCTTCTGTTCATAAAGCCATTCTTTTTGTTTCTTTTTTCTTTTTGATGGGTATCATATCGATCGGGTATGGGTTAATTACCTTTGAGCCTCTTCGGGAATATATCGGAAATTTGGGTTGGAAAGGGGTCTTGTTGTATATCCCTCTTTTTGTATTGGGGTCATTCTTATTTTCTTCCGCAACCGCTCTGTCCGTTATCGCTCCTGCTCTTTTCGGGCCATGGTTGGGTTTTGCAGCGATCTTGGCGGGAAATATGGTGGCCGAAGCGTCAATGTTTTCGGTTACCCGATGGGCAGGATCTCATTGGCAGATTTTCAAAAAGGTTCAGGTCAACATTCCAAAACCCCTCATACAATTTGCGGAGGGGAAAGGACTTTTGGTTGTCTTTTATGCTAGGCTGATGTTGTTTCCCGCATCGGTGGTGAACTATTCCGCCTCCTTATTGCCAATTTCTTTTTCAGAAAGTTTTTTTGGCACGCTTCTGGGCATTTTTCCCCATTGTTTGGCCACCGCACTTTCTGTGGGAATTCTTCGTGATGCTTTTTTGGAGGGGACCTTAATCTCCTTTTTTCGTTGGGAGGTAGGGCTTATGGTCTTGGTTTATTCGGTAACTTTTTTCGCCGTGTATCGGATTCGAAAGCGTATGATGGCTTGAAACCTCTGGAAAAATTATGGATTTTATATTTTGTATTGTTTTTGAGTGGATCAACATGGCGTTATAGATTCCCTATGGTTTTGAAAAAAATTTAATTTAAACAATTGGAGGGAAGAAATGTCCAACATCGGGAATATGTTGATTCCAACTGATTTTTCACCTCAGTCTCAGGAAGCGGTGGATTATGGGATTCAATTAGCAAACGATTTGGGTTCGGGGATTTATTTGCTCCATGTTTACCAGGAACCTTTGATTGTTCCCTCTGAGCCTTCTGTCCCCATGACGCCCCAGGTGACCGAGTGGTTAACCGATGTTCAGGATCAGGCTTTGAAGCAATTGAACGTCATGGCAAAAGAAGTAGAATCCCAGGTGAAAAAGGTTAAGACCGTTTTTAAGGTGGGAATCCCTTTTTTCGAAATCGTCAAAGCCGCGGAGGAGATTCCCGCCGATCTGATTGTGATGGGAACCCATGGAAGAACGGGTTTGGCTCATTTTATGACGGGAAGCGTTACCGAAATGGTAGTGCGGAAAGCACCTTGCCCCGTTCTAACGGTTAAACCCAAAGGATTAAAGAAATAAAATGTCCTTGGTCCGATAATACCGGAATGGGTGGAGTGATCACTGACAAGGAAAAAACTCGAATGAAAAATCATTGGGAACATTTTCCCCATGAAGCGGACATGGGAGTCCGGGGGATCGGTGCTTCCAAGGAAGAAGCATTTGAAGAAGCCGCGAAAGCATTAACATCGGTGATCACCGATCTCGGTACAGTGTGCCCCAAGGAAATGATTCACCTCTCCGGGGAAGGACCCGATGATGATCTGTGTTTGGCGGAGTGGTTGAATCAACTCATATTTGAAATGGCTACCCGAAAAATGTTATTTAGTGATTTTAAATTAAAAATGCGGGGTCACAGGTTTGAGGCCGATATATGGGGAGAAACCATCAATGTTGAAAAACATCAACCCGCTGTGGAGGTCAAAGGAGCGACGTTTACCGCATTGGGGGTCAAGCAAAGTTCAGACGGGTTTTGGGTGGCCCAATGTGTGGTGGATGTTTGAAAATAGGTTGAACGGGGTGAAGAAGTGAATATTAATCAGTTTAAACAGAAATCTGAAACCGAATGGTGGATCAACCCGTTTGGAAAAATGCGTGTTCCGGGAATTATCTACGCCCAAAAGGACCTCATTGAAAAGATGGACCAAAAGGTTTTTGAGCAGGTGGTCAATGTGGCAACCTTACCTGGAATCCAAAAAGCCTCCTATGCCATGCCAGATGCCCATTGGGGTTATGGCTTTCCCATCGGGGGTGTTGCGGCCTTTGACCCTATTGAAGGTGGTGTGATTTCCGCAGGGGGGGTGGGGTTTGATATCTCCTGTGGTGTGCGTGCTTTACGCACCGGATTAAAACGGGATGATATTGAAAAGGTGAAGCCCCAATTGGCGGATGAGCTTTTCCGAGGAGTTCCGGCGGGTTTAGGGAGTGTTGGAAAAATACACCTCAATTCAAAACAAATGGATGAAATGCTTCTCGGGGGAGCCCAATGGGCGGTGGAGCAGGGTTACGGGTTTTTTGAAGATCTCCAATGGATTGAAGAAAACGGAAGGATGAAGGGGGCCCATCCTCAAAGGGTATCCAACCAGGCTAAAAAACGGCAAAAAAATGAGATGGGGACGCTGGGGTCAGGAAATCACTATCTTGAGGTTCAGGAGGTTGTAGAGGTTTTTGATCCAAAAATTTCATCGATCTTTGGTTTTGAACAGGGGGATATTTTAATCAGCATTCATTGTGGTTCCCGGGGATTGGGCCACCAAATCGGCACTGAATTCTTGAAGAAAATGGCTATTTCCGCAGGAAGTTTTGGGATTGAACTGCCTGACCGAGAGTTGGCCTGTGCGCCCATCCAATCACCGCTTGGGCAAGAGTATTTGGGGGCCATGCGTTCAGCAATGAACTGTGCCTTGGCCAATCGGCAAATCATTACCCATTTGGTGAGGGAGGCCATTGACGCGGTATTACCTGGTGTGCGTTTGGATTTACTTTATGACGTTTCCCATAATACCTGCAAGCAGGAAGAACACATTATCCATGGTCATCCAAAAAAATTATTTGTTCACCGAAAAGGGGCAACCCGCGCTTTTGGACCGGGGCACCCGGATATTCCGGTTCGGTTTCACCTCAGTGGACAACCGGTTTTAATCGGTGGAACCATGGGAACGGCCTCATTTGTTTTGGCGGGAACGAATGAAAATAAAGATCTTTCCTTTGGTTCGGCCTGCCATGGAGCGGGGCGAAGCATGAGTCGACACCAGGCTACCCGGCAATGGAAAGGACGGGAAGTCATAGACCAGTTGGCCCAAAAAGGAATCCTCATTCGAAGTGCTTCTCACAGGGGGGTTGCTGAAGAAGCGCCGGGGGCTTATAAAGATGTGAATGCGGTTGCGGATGCCGCTGAAAAGGCCGGTCTCTCCAAAAAAGTTGCAAAACTTCATCCAATCATTTGTGTCAAAGGATAGATGCCCTTCTTCAAAGCTGAGGCCCACCACAAAGTCTGAGAGGAATTGAAATAATAGTCTCAAAAGAATACACTCTATGATCCATCCCTCGTCAACTGCCGGGTAACCTCCTAAGGACACACCTTTAATAACCGAAAACTCCGATAGAGGAGGGAGGCCATCTTTTTCCGAGCGGAGAGACTTGGGGCCAACAAGGCCTGGTTCATTTCGATTTCAATTCCCAGATAGTTATGTTCCGGAAACAAGCGGCGCAGACCAGTGGTCAGACCATCGGCGTTTCCTCGGTAGGGATAATTTTGTCTGATCCGAAGGGTTGGGGTCAGGACCTTTAGGATGTTCTTCCACCGAAGGCAGATCTGTTTTTCAATTTGACGGGTTGGATCATAAAGCAGGCCGATATCGGCGGTGCGGATTGTTCCTTGAAATCGAGGGGTGAAGCTGTGAATGGCGAGATGGAGTGTTGTTCCTTTCCGGCGAATCATTGTTTCGATTTTTTCTTCTATTTTCTGTCGATGGGGATAATAGAAAGAATTTAACAGTTGTTGCCGTTCAGCAGGATGAAGATCCCTTGTAAACTCAGAGAATAATTTTGGGTGACCCACCGATCTGTTCAGATCAACCAGAAGCCGAGTCACGGTGTTGGCATACAGGGGGAAATGAAAACCAGTGGCTAGGGCTTTAGCTACCGTAAGGGCCCCGGGATCATAGCCCCTATGGGTTTCAAGACTGGTTTGCGCCTTTGCGGTTTTAAAATATCCTTTGTACTTCGCGGGTAGTTGGTTTCCGCCATGTTCACAGGTGAGAATCACGCCCATTATTCTCATCCTTCAGCCCGAAACAATTTTCCTTGAGCCAAACAGTTCCCCAAACGGCGATAAACCTGTTGCAGATGGTCATGAGACGGTTGTGGATCCAGGGCCTTTGTTATCCGACGCGCCAAACACCCCTCCTGTAAAATTACCCGTAAAATCGGTTTCCATTCGTCAAATTGGGAAATAGGAAAGACCAACTTTTCCAACAGATGTTCCCAAAGTTCCCGGGCTTTAACTTTTTTCCCTCCTTTGAACCCCAGTGCTTCTAGGTAACGGCGGTTGTCAATCACCGCATCATCCGCGTAACGAATGCCATCCAAAAGCAGGCCCGCCAATTCATGCTCGTCCCAACCTTTTTGAGTTTCCAGACCACACCACCGCTCTTCTACCAGGGCCCGAATAATCTCAATGGCTGCCGCTGCAACCGCAATATCGGCCTGGGGGCATTCCTGAACGTCGATCAAACGGATCTCGATGGCCATACGGTCGAAACGTGCGATGCATCCCCGGGCATTGACCCATTCATATTGCAACACACCCTCCGGATCGAGCGGGGCTAAATCGTTGTATAGGTTTTTGAGGAGTTTTCCTTCATATTCGCTGCGGGAAAAAATTTTTTCCGGTATGACCTGTCCCATCACAGAGGGAACCGCAACGGCATTGTGCCGATAGACCTGAAGTCTTGTGTCCAGAAACCCCGTTGGTTTTCCATCCGCAATAGGGGAACTGGCAGAGATAGCCGGGAGGATCGGCAGGATCAAACGAATCGCGGCGTGAAGTCGCCCAAACTCCTCATCTCCTTCAAAAGGGAGATTAATATGCATGCTTTGGAGGTTGGCCCATCCGTGGCCTTTACAGTTAAAAATACGGTTGAAGGTTTGGTAAATAACGGAATCTTCATGTGGCCAGAGTTGGAGCTCTTGGTGGGGTTCCATCCATGGATGCATCCCCGTAGGAAGGAGGTTGGCCCTCATGGGGGCAAGGAGGTGATTGATTCTCTGAACATGTTCATGAAAAACGGGACCCAATTCCGCCAAGGTAGGGGTCGGGCCATTGGTTTTAAGTTCAATGACGTGAAGGGCCAGCTCGTTGGACCAGGCAATCGTTCCGAGTTCCACTTCCATGTTAATACCCCCGCCGACCTGTTTCAGCAGTTCGTCTGCGATGGGACGGACCGAGAGTGTTTCCGTATCCACAATCATATATTCCAGTTCAATACCGATGGCATCAAAAAGATGAAGAGGTGTTCGCTTAGTCACGGTTTCTTTTCCGGTCTTCATTATGGGTTAACCGTTCGTAGAAGGTCCGCATGATGGCCATATAGAGTTCCTCTTTGAGCACCGCATCTTCATATCCCGCATCAATACTGGGATTGTCGTTTACCTCCATGACCAGGTACCTCCCATTCACTTCTTTGATGTCTACCCCATAGAGGCCTCGTCCGATCAGGTTTGCCGCACGCACCCCGAGTTTAACCAACTCCGGGGGGCCATCTTCCACTGCCAGGGTTTCTACCCGGCCGTGGCGACGGACGGTGGAGTCATAGGTTTTTTGAATCTGCCAGTGTCCGGATGCCATGTAATATTTGGAAAGATAAAGGGGTTTTCCATCTAACACCCCGACCCGCCAATCGAACGTTGAAGGGGCATATTCTTGTGCCACCACCAGCTCCGATTTTTCAAAAAATGTCTCAAGTTTTTGATTGAGCTCATTTTGGTCTTTGGCCTTTACCACCCCTGCGGAAAAGGAGCTGTCCGGACGTTTCAGGACGCAGGGAAAACCCAGATGTTTTCCCACATCATGGACGATATCCCAGTGGACCACAAGTGTCCGAGGACAAGGGATTTCGTTTCGATCGAAAAGTTCCGCCTGATAGACCTTGTTGGTGCAGCGGACAATCGATTCAGGATCATCGATGACGACCAAACCTTCCGCCTCGGCGCGGCTTGCAAACCGATAGGTAAAATGGTTGACATAGGTAGTTTGGCGAATAAAAAGCGCATCAAATTCAGGAATTCGCCCGAAATCTTCCTTTCCGATAATGGAAACGCTCATGTTAAACTTTTTTGCTGCCCGGATGAACCGCTTAATGGCCCGGTCATCTGAGGGGGAATCAATTTCTTCAGGATCGAAAAGGATGGCCATATCGTACCGGGGTCGTTTTCGATCCGATAGGACAGGCCGTGCAAAAAAACGTTGGGCTTGACCAATCAGGAATTCCCGATGGGATTCAGGAACATCTCCCACTGCAATGGGCCTCAAGCTGTTCAGTCGCCACTGATCTACACGGACAAACTCCGCCCGAAGAAGGGGGGCGGAAAAATGATTGAAAAGGGTTTGACACAAACGGTCATACCTTTTTGCCATATTACGACCAAAATAAATGCTGAGTTCAAATCGTTTCGATTTAATCGGTGCAAGGACTTTTTGAAGGCGATCTTCGAGGTCTTCGGATACAATCCGGACCAAGGGAGATAGACGAAGGTCCTGAATGGTAGTCACAGAGGGAAGCGGTTTGTGGCCCCGGGCAGCCGCCAGCAGTGAAACATAGTAGCCGACGGTTTGGTACCCGTAGGTCCGGCAAAGATTAAAAACCCTTGCCCTTTTGAGATTAACGAATCGACGGTCGGTCAGGTAATTCCGGGCTTGCACGACCTCCGTTCCGGGGATCTTCAGAGACCAAAGTTTTGGGTTTTCAACAATGATGAGTACATTCATAGGGAAGGGCTTTATTTCTCAGATTTGGGCGTGATCACCAACAAATTGGCGTCGTATGTGACGATTCCCAGGAGGATGGATCCGATCAATCGATCCATCCCCACACTGTAATATTGAGATCCGAACCCTGGATTATCTTGTAGGGGGTCGGCTACCATGATGAGGCGCTTTCTTCGGTCGAAACCGCTAAGGACCACAAAATGGCCTGTGGGTTCACCTCGGATATCGTCGTAATTGTCCTGGTATTCCCGGGCGCAGCCATAAAGATACGTGGCGCTTAAGCCAGTAAGAATCGGAAGGTGTTTATTCAGAAATCCACGGATGAGATTGGGCGTCAAATCTCCAAAGGATAAAACACCCCCTAGGTCAAGAAACTCCAGATAGGCTTCCGTGGCCAGGGCTAGCTTCTCGTTGTCTTTTCGTTTGGTCTGGGATTTTAAACATGCACGAAGGTCTACCTTACGGCTGAACCAGGTGGGGTCAAAAATTTGGAGGTTATAGGTATGGATCCGAGCTCCAAAACCGCGGCGCAAGGCATGACAGGCCAGCCAAACCGCTAGGGTTCCCCCCCCGGGAAGAGGGGTAACCTCGGAAATCACCCGATTCAGGGAAATATTATCACCGTAATAGCGGTACACCGCATGCAAGCAGGTGGGACCACAGGTGGAATCATTGGGTTGGGGTTGAACCTCAAACTCTAATTGCTTGGTTTTTGGCTTAGCCATGGCCGGTGAGAATATCCTAAAAACAGATGGTTTTGCAAGTGGGATTGGTGAAGGAAAAAACCAAGAAATCCCGGGATAAAAGAATTCTTTCTCTAGGGAAGAAAGAGTTTTTCCTGACTGCTCAAAGACCTTTAATCAGGACCTAGTCATTGGTTTTATTAACCCTGTGGCATTTTAGTACCTTGTGGGGGGTATTCATTTTTATAAATATTAATTTATCTAATTATTTCAAGCATTAGGTCTAGTTCTGGTGTATGGCACAATCCTTGCTCTCTTAGATTAATAGAAGATTGGGAGGGAGCATGAAAGGAGGGACAGAAAATGACCATGCTTAAAAAGTTAGAAGGGCTTTTGGATCAAAATCAAATTAAGTATCAATCCCTGACCCACTCACTGGCTTATACGGCCCAGGAAATTGCCGCTCTTCAGCATGTACCAGGGAAGCAAATGGCAAAAGTGGTAATGGTGAAGAAAAACGGTGTTCCCGTGATGACCGTTTTGCCGGCGCCTTTTCGTATTGATTTTTCCCTTTTGGAGAAAGCCTTGGGGGAAAAAGTGGAAATGGAGACCGAGCGTGAATTTGCCGACCTGTTTCCAGGGTGTGAGGTTGGAGCAGAGCCTCCCTTTGGAAATCTCTTTAATGTTGAAGAAATGGTCGATTCTACCTTGGCTGAGAACGAAGATATTGTTTTCAATGCGGGAAACCATCGGGAAACTGTCCGGATGAAGTATAAGGATTTTGAACGGCTTGTTCATCCGAAAGTTGGTGCTTTTGCAAAACCAACGCATTAAAAAATAGGGCTCAGCCGAAACATTTTAGGAGATTGGCCGAGTTAGGGGGAAGAGGGAGTGGGTGGTTTTGGAAGAAGGGGTGTTCATTCAAGTGAGGGATGGAAAGGGGGGTGAAAAGTGCCAGTGTATGATTATCATTGTCTCGAATGCGGAGATGTTTTTACCGTGACCCTTGCACTGTCCGAGAAGGAGCAGAAAGGAGTAAGGTGCCCGGCATGCCAGAGCAATCGGGCCAAACAGCTTATTGCACCATTTTCGGTAAAGACTTCAAATAAAACCTGAGGAACAGAAAAGGAGAAAATGTATTTTATGAAAGAAGGTTTGGTGACAATTAAAAAAAACAGGAAAAACCGCTTAGTCCTTATTGTTTTCAGGTAGTTATGAAAGGAGGGGTTTGACAATTGATGTAGAAAGGTATAACATAAAATTGAAAGGGAATTCGGAGTGGGATTTAAGTTTGACTGCGTTGTTGGTGTTGGTTTATTAGCCTTGGGAACAAAAAAAGAAAGGGGATCTTCTCCATCCTTCTAGGAAAGAGGGTGGAAAAAAAAAGCATCCCCACTTGGTGGTAAGCCTAAGGTCTAATATTAAAAATGCGGCAATGCGGTCAAAAGCATTGTTCAGAAGATTGCCTGGGGATCGATGGCCGATTCTTTTTGGGGGAGGCGGTGTAGGTGATTTTGAGGAAAAGGCCGTGATAAGTTTTAGGGAACCTCTCAAGGAAATTGAAGCGATGGGGGGTTCTACCTCCAAAAGGTAAAGGAAGGCAAAACTTTCGGGACAATGCTTTTTTTTTAGGGGTAAGCGGAATAGAATACATCTTCCTTTATTATTGGGTTATTCTTCACATTTTATTTCATGCCCCGAACCTTGATTTTCTTAGTAGCAAAATGCCTCAAGACACTCCTCATCATACGTTTACATTTTTTCCAATAATTCCATATTATATTGAAATTAAAGAAAAAGTTTTAGTTAATGAAAAGTGAAAACCAAGCATGGATTTTGCTCTATTTATTCAGTAGAAGGAAGAGAAATAAAATTGGTCAATTGTGGAGAAGAGAAGGGTGAATTGAAAAGAATCAGGAAGGGGGGGAGGGGGTGTTTCAGAGTGAATAACTCTGATTGAATGATATACAGGAATTTCTTTATTAAAAGGATAAGAAAGGGGTAGAGCATATGAAAATTCCGTTGCAGATTACGGTTCGAAATCTTTCTCTTTCAGAAGCCGCCGAAGCTGACATTCGAAGAAGGGTGGAGAAGTTGGAGTCTTTTTGTGACAAAATCGTGGGGTGTCGCGTGACCATGGAAGTCCCTCACCGGCATAAGCACCAAGGGGTTCTTTATAATGCGCGAATCGATATTACCGTTCCGGGTAAAGAGATCGTAGTCAAGCGAGAACCCCACGAAGATATTTATGTTTCCATTCGGGATGCTTTTAATGCGGCACGGCGTCAGCTCCAAAATTATTTGCGCAAGAAAAGGGGGGAGGTTAAGGTCCATGAGGAGGTTCCCATTGCCCGCGTAATTAAGCTGTTTTCTGAGGATGGCTATGGTTTCTTAGAGACCCCCGATGGGTATGAGATTTATTTCCATAAAAACAGTGTTCTAAATGGTGGGTTTGAGAACTTGAATATTGGAACCGAAGTTCGATATTCCGAAGAAGAGGGTGAGAAAGGCACCCAGGCCAGTACGGTGGTTCCGATTAAATCCTAAAAAAAGCTTTCAGCGATGAGCGGTTGGAAAAAAAAAGGTGAATCCGATGATTTTTAAAAATAGAGAAGAGGCGGCTTATCAACTCGCCGAGAAACTGAAAGAATATAAAGGGAGAAACCCGCTGATATTGGCCATTCCCCGAGGGGCTGTTCCGATGGCACGGATTATCTCGGATGCATTAGAGGGAGAAATGGATGTTGTATTGGTTCATAAGTTACGGGCTCCTTTCCAACCGGAACTGGCCATCGGATCTGTGGATGAAACTGGGCAAACTTTTTTGAATAAAAATATGCAGGGAATCGACATCACCCATTCTTATATTTTGAAAGAAAAAGAAGCCCAGATAGAAATGTTGCGTAAACGACGTGCTCGGTATACACCGATTCACACTCCCATTTCCCCCACCAACCGGATCGTGGTGATAGTGGACGATGGTATTGCAACAGGGTCAAGCATGATTGCGGCTTTGCACGTTGTGCGGGTAAAGAATCCGAAAAAGCTGGTTGCTGCAACTGCGGTCGCCCCCTTTGATAGTCTTCAGGTAATTCGGGAGTTGGCGGATGATACGGTTTGTTTGGAGGTGCCAGCTGATTTTATGGCGGTGGGTCAATTTTTTGAGGAGTTTTCTCAAGTTTCAGATGATGAGGTTATTGCTATTTTACAAGGAAAGGTTTCGAAATCAAGCGCAACTCAATAAGTGTTGGGAGGTGAAATTATGAAAGGGCAAAGCAAAGGAGCAGGGCTTATGGGGTTTCGGAAGGACCGTGAGGTTAAAGAGCGGGTCCATGACACCTACAAGAGCCGGCAAAAGATGGTTGAGCCCACTCTTTGTCCGCAGTGTGGTGCTTTGTTTCAAAAAGGACGGTGGATTTGGGGACTTCGGCCCCCAAATTTCCATGAAACAACTTGTCCGGCTTGTCATAGAACGAAGGATAAATATCCTGCTGGATTTCTCCATGTGGGCGGGGCCTTTTTTAATGAACATAGGGATGAATTGTTAAACCTTGTTCATAATGAAGAAGCCTTGGCCAAAAAAGATCATCCGCTGAGTCGGTTAATGGGGGTTGAGGAAAAGGAGGGTGGCGTTCAGATCACTACGACGGATACTCATTTGCCTAGACGGATCGGGGAGGCCCTTAAGCATGCCTATCAAGGGGAGCTTCAATTGCATTATGGTGAGGGGGAATATTCTGTCCGGGTGAGCTGGAAACGCTAATTAAAATCCCTTGGGTCTAAAAAAAATTTTTTTGGTGGGGTTCTTTTTGTTTAAATGGTCTTAACAAACCTTACCTTATTAGGTTATTAACTAATACAATTTCCCCTCCTTTTAAGCCTTTCACAAACAGCTAAATGAAAAAAAACCGCTTGGGAAAATTGGTGGATTCGGAAAGGCGGTATTTAGCGCAGAGATCCAGGTAATACCGCAGCCATTTCTGGTAGAAATTGCGCTGAATGGAAGGACCGGCCCGCTTTTCCAGGAGTGCAACATAGCGCGTCAATGTCGGAGGCGGTATAGTTAGCATAGGGCATTTTTACCGAGAGGTGTATTCCTTCCATTTGAGGTGTTAACCGACAAGCGATTTTAATTATATTAATGAGTTATGTCAATATTATTTAAAAAAAAGCATATTTCTGCTATCCTCGATTTGTCGCTTAATAACATGGTTATGTTGCAACACCTAATTAGCGAACTTGTCACCTATTCTCGGAGAAAGATATGGATAGTCTGATATATCAATCGACACCGACAGTAATCTTTGCCACGAATAAGTTCATAAATGTTCCTATCATTCTGCAGTATGACGAGACTCCATTAATTTCATTGGTTAGAGAGCAATCTCTAGGAATAACGACAGAAATACCCGTGTATCACTCAGATG
The DNA here is from genome assembly GCA_036397255.1 of Nitrospiria bacterium. NCBI lineage: Bacteria > Pseudomonadati > Nitrospirota > Nitrospiria > Nitrospiria bacterium. Next base: position 2,951 of record DASWJH010000082.1, on the reverse strand, counting down.
GTACCTACTTAGCAAAAGTAAGAGGTACTCGAATTTTCGCAACTGAAGATGGAAAGAAGGCAGGATTGGAAATACGCCAACTTCCAAAACTTACAGTGTGCACTATGGCAGGAAGAACAGTGTTCGAAATACACCATCAATCTGGGGATTCCTTTCGAACAAATGCGGAGCTTTATACACCTGATGGTTGTTTTGTGAAGGCCAAGGATGCGCCATCTCCAGAATTAGTTGACGCAAGCGGTAATGCATTAAGGGTGGGTGGCATTACGATGAGTGATTGTACTTTTCAGAATTTGAGAATTGGTGTTTGGCTACGGAGTGACGGAAGCTGCTCTCTTGGGGTGGGTTAGGATTTTATCGTTACTCCCATGTGTTGCTAAATCTTAATGCAACATAACAATTCGCTCGTGTGGGACGCTGCGCGCTGTCGCGCTTGCGCCCCACAGCTCAAACGTTAGGCATATAAAGAATTTCATGGAGACGACCTTGAATCGGCGATCATTTGCCGTATCTGCCATTCTTGCGCTTGTTGTACTAACTGCGCTCTCGTACAAAGTTACGCAGGTTTTCGAGCGCCTATCAGATCTCGAAAGTGCGGTCGAAGATGTTTCCAGTACGGCAAGCGACCATGCTTCAGAAATCGAAGATTTACGGTCTGACGTAGATCATTTACGGTCAGACGTAGATGATTTACAAAGCGAGAGGTAAAAGAATGAAGCTTTTCATGAAAAACTTCTTTGCTGCAATTCCGTTGGCGCTGGGCATCGTATTTACGATCTTCAGCGTGGTTAACGCTATGGAAGCCGCAAACCACGAAGATAATGCATTTGCAGCATTGTTCTTTGGAGTAATCGGTGTTCCTCTTCTGTTCGCCTCCATCATGTCGGTGTCGCGCGATCCAAATGCCTAACAATTCAGCCATCACGGACCGGCAGGCTCTCTTGGAGAAAGTTATGAATCTGAGCGGTCGAGTGGACGCCGTGGGACATCGCGGCGATTCGCGTTAGGTTCGTGGCCGGCACCGCTCACCTTTAACGTTAGGCTCTACAATAGGAGTTGTAACTTGACGGACATGAAAGATGTTTACATTAAGTCGGCTGCGTTTCTTGAAAGTTCGAAAGATGAATTTTTATCGGATGGGGTAACTGGGTTTCATTACGAGTTTCTCTCGCTAAAATTCATGGCTTCTCTCATCCATAACGATGTCTGCCGAGAATTTCATAATTTAACCGTTAATCCAACAATTGGAACTTCAAAGGTATTGTCGCTTGGCCCAATAATTTTGAAATTATTTGAGGCGAACCTTTGGTATTCTCAAGTTGGCAACAAAAAACTTCGTGAATTGGCTGAAAGCCGTGGCATGCTTGAGTTTATGGAAAATAAGCTTAAAGAAATGAAGCTCATTCGTCCAAGCAGAATAGAGAAGTATGCGGGGATTAGAAATAAATTGGTCGGCCATTATGATGATCAAATAGTCAAAATGCTCCAAGAACTCGGAGCAACCCAATCTGATAACTTCTTTGATGATATCGAAATGATGGTGCGATATAGCCAGGAATGGTTGCAGGCTCTAAGGTCTATTGGGAAATTGGAAGTCCCAGAAAATGGTATTTAATTCTCAGCTCGAATTGCAAAGAAGCCTAACACGACACTCAACCCGACTGGGTGCCCGCGGCGCTCACTCGCTCCGCTCGGGGCGTCGGTGCCCGGCGGGTTAGTTTTTGCGTTATGCAAGTAGAGGAAAGGGCATGAATGCGATTTTACGGTTCGTATTTCTTTCGCTCATAGTCGTGTGCGTTGCATCTTGTGATCAGAAATGGACACAAGAGGAGAAAGAAAACGCCGACCATTTCTTGAAATCGCTGGACCTTGTGATCGAGGCACATTCGACTTCGAACAAAGGAGTTCCTGGGGTGATGCCAAGGCAGGATTTTGAGAAAATCCTTTCTTTGTATCAACGTGCCTTGAGTGAGTCGAATCTTGTGCGAGACGATGTATTAGACATGGCTCATCCAGAACTGAAGAGTAACTATCGGATGTATTTTCAGAAAGGCATCGAGCTAAGAATCAGCGCCTGGATGAACAGGAAAACCTACGACGAAATACAAGGGTCGGCACTGATGGATTCGTGGGGAGACTGGTTTGAAAAGAACCGGCAAAATATTAGAATTCCGCGCTGATTTGCCTAACATAACGCTCAACCGGACGCACAAAATGCGGCCGGCCGGTTAGCTCTACGTTATGTGCAATAAGGAGATCGAGCAAGAATGACAGCAGAGACGCAGATTTGGCCGATGATTGCTTCGTCGCTTTTTTCGGGCTTAGCTGCTTACGGTATTTCGACGTATTTCTATGTACGACACGAACGCCGAAAAGAAAAATTATCGATCTTAAGAGAAATAATGGGTAATCGGCATGGCTTGACGCCCGGAGGCAATGCAGAAGCGAATGCTAAATTCTTTCAGGCCCTAAATTCTGCATTCGCAGTATTCCATGACTCTAGCGACGTAGTGAAGGCTTTACACGATTTTAAAAAGCATAAAACAAAAAGCGCCGATAATGTGACGCAACTAATTCGGAAAGGGGTCAAGAAAGGGGTCAAATCTCGTCTTGAGTCATGTTTGGGGATTATGGTAGCCTCTGCTCATGTTCCGTCCACTTCGAATCGAATATCCCGATGCCTATTACCACGTCATGAACCGGGGTCTGGCCTATCAGAAAATTTTCACTGATCGGGTAGACCGAGAATTGTTTTTAAACCTGTTGGGTGAATGCCATCAGATGTGGGGCATTGAAGTGTTTGCCTATTGTTTGATGGGAAATCATTACCACGTTCTTCTTCAAACCCCTCAAGCCAATCTATCGCGAATCATGCGTCACTTGGATGGGTTGTATACCCAACGTTATAATAGGAGACATCATCGGGATGGTCCGCTGTTCAGGGGTAGGTA
>DASWJH010000081.1 GCA_036397255.1 Nitrospiria bacterium | reverse complement strand
AAAAACTCTCGGATTTGTGGTACATTGACTTTGAGTTCCATCATGGCGTTTTCCTCCTGGGTTAGGGTTGCACACTTTATCTTGGTTGGAAAACGCCATTTTTTCAACCCTCAATTTTACACATAATACTTTACACTATCACTTTTAAGTGAGAATCCTTTAAGTAAAAACTGCTATTAAGTTGAATTCCGCGAAAATCCACAAAACCTATCCTTTTTTTTCACAATTTACTGTTTTTTATGATGGTTTCATTTTAAGAATTGTTTTTAAAAGGTGAAAAAAGAGTTGAAAATAATGCTTAACAGATCTGTGTTGGTCTGGAAGGGATTTTTAATCCATCCCCCTTCAGTAAAAGTAAAGGGGTATTAATTTTGAGGCACCTATGAAATTAAAAATGGCCCATATTAAGGAATTTAAGTCGATTTGGGATTCAAATATTTTTGAGATTGATAAGGTGACGTGTTTGGTGGGAAAGAATGAATCGGGGAAGACTGCCATCCTGCAAGCCCTTTATCGTCTGAATCCTATAATTAAAGAGGATGGTATGTTCGATTTAGTTCATGATTACCCCCGTTCTGAAGTCGAGGACTACGAGCAGGATATTGAGAGCAGGCGGCGAGAACACGCCAAAGTGGTGGAGGCTACCTTTGAACTGGAAACGCCCGAAATGGAGGCAATAAGGGAAGAATATGGGGAGGGTGTTCTTGCCGAGCCAGTAATTAAAGTTTCAAAAGGCTATGACAAAAATAAAAAAAGTTGGTTATTGGTCAGTGTTCCGGTCTTAGAGTTTGTTCTGGTAAAGAACCTAGTCGAAAGTTTCGACCTTCCAGAAAGCCTAAGGGGAGAGGCAAAACAAAAGGATACTCTGAAACAGCTTTCCACATACCTAACGGAGATGCAAGAGAGTCAGGCCCAGAATCTCAAGGAAGCAAAAACCAAGGTAAAAGAGCTTGAGGATGAGGCCGAGAAAGCCGCCGCTTTAGAAAAATGTAAGGAACATGAAGAAAGTGAGCAGGCGAAGGCGCTTCGGGGACGGTTGGCAGAGTTTCCTAAGGTCCAAGACTTAAGCTCCCATATTTGGGAAAAAATCCTGAAACCTTACTTCCCCAAATTTCTTTATTTCGACGAATACTATCAGATGAAGGGCCATGATAATGTCCAAGCGCTGAAAAAGAGAGAAACTGAAAACAAGCTGAAACCCTCCGACCGCCCATTGCTTGGTCTTATCGATTTGGCCCGGCTTGATCTTGATAAATTAATGGATGCAACCCAAACCCAGGAATTAAAGAACAAACTGGAGGGGGCAAGTACCTTCCTCAGCAAAAAGATTTTGAAATACTGGTCGCAGAATAAGCATCTCCGCATGACCTTCGATGTGCGACCGGGGCTAAAAGATGATCCGGAGGGAATGAAAGAGGGTATGAACATTTGGGGCGAAATCAATGATACGACGCATCTAGCCACGATGAATATTGGTACTCGGTCCGCTGGATTCGTATGGTTCTTTTCGTTCCTTGCTTGGTATTCAGCGGTGAAAAAGAAAGATGAACCATTGGTGCTTTTGCTCGATGAACCCGGTCTTTCACTCCATGGAAAAGCCCAAGAAGATCTTCTTAATTATTTCGAAGCCGAGATCGTGACAAATCCAAAACACCAGCTCCTTTACACCACACACTCCCCGTTTATGGTGGATTCTAAACACTTTGACCGTGTTCGGATTGTTCAAGACAAAGGCATTGACTCAAAAGACCAACTCCCTCGGGAAGAGGATGGTACCAAGGTTTTTACGGATGTTCTTGAGGCTGGGCCAGACAGTTTATTTCCCCTCCAGGGAGCGCTTGGTTATGAAATATACCAGACCCTTTTCATCGGCCCAAATAGCTTAGTTGTTGAGGGTGCATCAGACCTGCTTTATATCCAAACTGTTTCGGGTATCCTTCAATCCAAGGGGTGCGTTGGACTCGACAGCCGATGGACTATCACCCCTGTCGGAGGGGCAGACAAAGTGCCTACGTTTGTTGCCCTGATCGGTTCACAAAAAAATCTCAAAATCGCCACACTGATCGACATTCAAAAGAGCCATCAGCAGATGATAGAGAACCTGTTCAAGAAGAAGCTGTTAGAGAGGAGCCGTGTTTTGACCTTTGGAGACTTTACTGGGAAGGCCGAGGCGGACATCGAAGATATGTTTGATGAGGGTTTATATTTGCAACTCGTAAACGATGAGTTTTCTTCGGCACTCAGGTCGAAGATTGAGCCGAAGGACCTTTTGAGTCAAAGTCCACGTATCCTTAGGAGATTGGAGGATTATTTCAATAGGAATCCCTTAAATGGTGGCGCAAAATTTAACCATTATAGGCCCGCCCGGTTTTTCGCCGAACAGGCTTCAAATTTGAAAATCTCCGAATTGGTGTTAGACCGTTTTGAAAAGGCTTTTAAGGCCGTAAACGCGCTCCTCTAGCCCTGGAAAAGGAAAAACGTTACCCTTATAACCCCTCCACACCCTCAAGCCTCTGGGAAATTTGTTTTCGGTTTAGGATTGGTAACCCTTGAGGGTGTAACCGTCTATGTTAGGATTTAAGGGTTTTAAAACCCGATATCCGGCTTTTGGATTGGATCGCGGAGGGGTATTAAAAAAGGCTTTTTATTTGACCATCAAAGGGTTTGGTAATAAAATAAATAATTATGGAATGGAAAGAATTTTTTTCTTGGTTACCATTGGGGGCTTTAATACTTAGTCTGGGGGCGCATCCTTTGGGGGAAGAACCTCCCCATGTTGAAGGGAGAACAAATTCCGAAAACCAAACAACCGTGGGGTTACTGTCTGCCTCCAAAAACCTGGTTTTTACCCAATCTGGGGTTTTAAATAATAAATTCCCTAATTAGGGACAAGGCCTCAATAATTTCCAAAAGATAAAACCGAACCAAAAGGCGTAAATAATTATTGCAGAAATTTGAACCCACAATGGAAGATCCTTCCCTTTTTCCAAATTCATCCAAGTCGAGTAAATAAGGGAATGGCCGTATGAAATGATACTCGCTCCAACAGCGAAATTCGCCAGATTTTTGATATAAACAAACTCGAGGGGAGCATTAACATTCCTCATTAACAAGAAAAGTGATATTACCCCAAAGGCAAAACCCGGTATTTTAAACGATCCCCAAAATTTTGGATCAAGTAATTTATCTGAAATCGTCATTTTAACCCCCTCAATTTTAACCCCTCCACACCATCAAGCATGGAGGGGTTGTGTTTTTTTTACCCCTTTTTATTTATTCACCGCTGTCAACGGTTTAGAATTTTCCCGGGAACTTTCCAGTTCCCTTTTTTGTAACGCCAGATCCCTCATCCACTCCAAATAATCCCCCATGATGTCGATCAAATTTATCTGACAATCGCCGTTTGAAAATTCCGCATCCTTTGACCTCAATGAATTTTTAAGCATATCACCCAGATCAATAAGGGATGTGGAGTAGTTTCTTAATTTCCCCATCACTTCTTGAAATTCATGGTTAAACGCTTCGGGTTTCTTCTTTAGTCATGGTGGACCTCCTTATATATAGGAACCTGGAGGGGCTCCGGTCGGCTACACCATGGCTACATTTAAAGGAGAGATGGGAGGGAGTTAAAATTACAAGCTTGCAATATTTTGAATTTAAAGTAGTTTTTGGTGGCGGTGCAGGGACTCGAACCCCGGACCAAGTGATTATGATTCACCTGCTCTACCAACTGAGCTACACCGCCGTGATTTTAGGTAGATGAAGGATATAGGAATATACCTGAAAGGGTGAATTTTTCAAGGAAAAAATTGTTTTTATTATTTTTAGGGTCTATCCCCAGAATTCGGTTTTTGGGAATAGAGATTGGGTGATCAAAATATGGCCAAAATGAGCATTAAAATTCCCCAAATTACCTTTTTTGTTTGACACGATTTAGAGCGGTGTCTTATACTAACGGCATTTCTTAGTTTCTTTCGCGCTTTTTTTAATAGAGGCTTTTTGGCTTAAAAAGTCCAAAAGACCTAGAAAAATAAAGAAATTTTAGGCCTTTAGATTTATTGACTTGTATCAAGAAACACTGTAGCATTGGAAATTACAGTTCTCTAAATATTTATATCAAAGAGGAGGCCCCGAATGAGTTTAGAATATGTAAAGATTTCACCGGGTTTTGGAAAATATGTAGCCAAGGAATACCGTGATTTTGTTGAGCACGGTCCTTTTGGGAAGCAGGTTTCGGTCTCCCAACTTGGAACATTTAAAGAAGCTCTAGAAGAGCATCCGATGTGTGCGGGCTGTGCAATGACGCTTTTCATCCGCCTTGCCATTATTGCTTTTCCGAATCCAGAGGACACCATTACTGTTGGGACGGCAGGATGCGGACGTTTGGCCATTTCTCAGGCAGTCATTCCCTTTGTGTACGGAAATTATGGTGACACCAATGCGGTGGCCAGTGGACTGAAGAGGGGTCTTCAACTTCGCTTTCCCGAAAAACATAAAGATGTGGTGGTAATGGCGGGGGATGGGGGTTTGGCTGACATTGGTTTTTCGATGATGATGCATTCCTGGTTTCGCGGAGAAAAGTTTACCACCATTATGTTGGATAACGAGGTTTATGGAAACACAGGGGGGCAAGAAAGCGGAATGACCAACAAAGGGTCAGTCCTTAAAATGGCCCCCATGGGGAAGAAGTTTGATAAGATTGCCATTCCGGAAATGGCAAAAACAGCAGGCTGTGCATATGTTGCGGTTGTGGTTCCTAACAGTCCTCGGCGTGTGGAGTCGGTGATTAAGAAGGCCGTCTTGATCGCCCGTGAAGTGGGTCCCACCTATATTCAAGCATACACCTCCTGCAACATTGAATATGCCATTCCCACAGACAAGGTCATGGAAGATGCTAAAGAAGTTGAAAAAGACCGGTATGAGTTCAATGAGTACATTACTGATGAAGCCAAAGAATATTTGGCTACAAAGTGGGGATATAAAGAATACCAGAAAAAGACACCCAAACCGGCGGAGGTGACCGGATGAAATTCAATATAAGAATGGCAGGCTTGGGAGGACAGGGGGTTGTTACAGCTTCCCACATCTTGTCCACTGCGGTGATTCATGCGGGGGGTGAGAGTACCATCGTTCCTTTTTACGGATCAGAAAAGAGGATGGCTCCTGTGGAGAGCTATGTTCGGGTATCCGAACTCCCTATCTATGAAATTGGGGAGATCCTTTTTCCCCATATCATTACGGTTTTTCATCCTCAGGTCATTACTCACGGAAAATCCTATACCAATCCCTTCCATTATGGCATCAAAGATAATGGACTCATCTTGGTCAACGCCCGAGAAAATATTCCCCTTCCCCCTGATGAAGTAAAGGATCTGGAGACAAAAGGAGTCAAAACCTATACCTTTCCCGCGACCTTACTGGCTATCGAAACCGCGGGAACCGATTTGGCCACCAATATGGCCATTGTGGGGGCCATTGGGGCCATTACCCAGTTGACCAATCTCGAGGCCATTGACAAAGCAGTTAAAGAACGATTTTTGGGAAAGGGTTTTGTGGTCTCTGGGGGTACAGCCGCTCTGGATTCCGTTGTCGAGAGGAAATTTAAGCATAAGCAGGAGTTACTCGAAAAGAACATGGCCACGGTGAAAGCCGGGTGGGATTATGCGATGGAGCATAAATGGATTCTGGGAAAAACGGGAACATTGAAAACGCCTGTGAGTACAGGGTAAATAAAAAGGAGGTTTAAGCGTGTATCTTGTTGCCAACATTGATACTGAAATCTGCGGAAAAACAAAATGTGTTCTGTGTACCCAGTTCTGCCCCGAAGCGAATACCATTCAGTTCGATAAGAAAAAGAATTCGGCTTATGTTTCGGTGGATCGGTGCAAAGGGTGTATGCAGTGCGTTTGGGTTTGCGATACGATGGCAAGGCACCATGCCATCAAAATGGTTATGATTGACGAGTTGCCGAAGGAGGATTTCATCATTAGTTCTCAAATGAAGTATGAGGATGCGGGGTTGTTAAAGGACGCGGACATTAATATGCCACACGCAGTTCCAGCAGGGAGTAAATAATCTATGTATCTTAAGAAAGAATACCTATACGAGCATGATGAACCTTACAAGGTAATGCCGGGTCCGGAGGGGTATATCATCCCTGCGGCGGGTTCGATGGGAGTGGAGTTGCCTGAGACGGGTGAGGGTTTACTTTATGGTGAAAACGTTTCTGAAGATAAAGCCATGGAGGAAATTGCTAAAAAACTTTTAACTGCCCAAAACCCAACCTTGCACCCTGGTCCCATGGTGGTATGGGCATGGAATGAGCACGCCATAGAAAAGGCAAGAGCCGTGATCGGAATTGCTGCTGAGATTCCCGATTGTTTAATTATTCCCATGGCCGATTATCGGCCCCGTTATCCGAAAGTGGATCCGGAAGAGATGATCAACCCCAACCATCCCAACTTAACCATTTGGCATAACAAGGAGGGGGCATGTGTTTTTGTTGGTGTCCACTGCCATTATGCCAATCTGTCGTTGAAGATGATTCGTGCGGGGACAAATTGCTGTACCATTGCCCTTTGTGCAGAGCAGGGGCACGAGGATGCCAATATGACCGTCCGGGATTGCGATGCAAAAAAACTTTGGAAACAGGCTGATGTCATTCGACGGGTTAGAGAGGAAATGGGAATTCCTGCTCCCTCTGCCCCTCCCACAGGAGGATTCGGGCCGCTGGATGGGAAGAAAATTGTGGTTCATACACCCGAGGAATGGGCGAAAATTGTAGAGGCGGCTCGTTCGGGAAAGAATTTTGATTTGGCGCAAGTGCCGATGGGGGTATCCCCAGACCTAGGAAAGCCGGAAGGTGCGCTTTAAAAAATAACTTCTCATTTTAGTAGGGGGAGAAGAAAAATGAGTGAATCCTTAGAAACAGAACAGAAAACAAATCCGCAGGGTGATGTGATCAGTTCAACCCCGGTGGTAAAGACAGAACCAGGAAAAGATCCCCACGCGGAAGCCAAAAAGCAAAGGGTGGTTAGTCCGGACTATTTCTTTTTCGAAGCTCCCAGAAATAAGGAGTTTATCACGGGTAGCGAAGCTGGCAAGGAGGCTATTCGTCGCGCCAATGTAGATTTTTCCATTGCATACCCCATTACACCTCAAAGTGAAACGATGCAGCTGATTGGGGTTTTGTATGGAGAAGGATATATTAAGGAATATTATCGCGGGGAAGAAGAATATGGTGTGATGTCCACGATGGCAGGAGCCTCCCGTGCAGGGGTTCGGTGTTTCACTGCAACCGCTGGCCCCGGGACATTACGGGGGATTGAACCTATTGCTTCTTGGCCGGGACATCGTCTTCCTGCTGTTGCCATTTTTACCTGTCGTGTGGTGAATGCGCCATTGGCAATTCAACCGGATAATATCGAAATCACGTATCTTTTGAATTGCGGAATGGTTCTATTTCACGCGGAGAATCAGCAGGACGTGTTTGACTTTATTCTGAAAGGATTTTTAATTAGTGAAGCCAATGACGTTACCCTTCCAGTGGGAGTTGCCTATGACGGCTTTTTCGTCACCCATGCGCGAGGATATGTGTGGATGCCCCCTAAAAATATTAAAATTCCTCCCCGGGAGCCTTACCGCGGGGCTGTTCCCGTTCTCGATGCAGAAAATCCCCCGGCGAGGCTTCAGCGAGATGCCCCGGTGCAGAAAAGTAATTTTATGTCCTACAATATTCATAATGTTTGGCAACAGGAGGTTTGGGCTGCCACAGAGCGTTCAAGGAAATACATCAATCACTATATGGGTGGCCTGTTAGAAATTCAAGATCCTGATGCTGAGATTATACTGGTTGCCTCCGGATCTGCAGCAGCTCAATCTCGAGAGGCAGTTCGACTCCTTGCAGAACAAGGCGTTCGTGCCGGGTTGGTAAAAATTCGTTCCCTTCGCCCATTTCCAAACCGTGAGCTTCAGGAAGCCTGCAAGAAAGCAAAATTGATTGTTTGTCCAGAATATAACTATGTGGGCTGGATGGCAAAAGAAGTGAAATCAGCCCTTTATGGAGAGCTTGAAAATAATCCTCTGATTGTTGGTGGTCCAAGAGTGTTTGGTGGAATGTCTTTACCGGTTGAGTTGATCGTTGAGACCGTGATGGGAGGGTTAAAGAAAGTTTCTCCGGGGCGGTTTCAAAACTCAAAAAGTGGGAAGTCCAATGGCGGGGAAAAGGATCCTAATAAAATGACGGATGATGATAAAGAGAATCTCGGTCATTTTATGCAGAATATTTAACTGGGATTTAAGGTTAAAAAAAACGGCCCTTCAACAAACTGTTGAAGGGCTTTTTTTTAAAAAATAAAAATGCTTATTTCTTAGGGGTTTGGGGCTGGTAAGGTGCCCAAAGCTTGAAAAAGCTATCTAGCGGGATGAATCCACCATTAGGATGGATCGCTTGAGCGGCCTGATTTTCTGCCATGAAAAAAACATAGGTTAGGGGTCCCATTTTCTCCACACGTTTGATGCGAATAACCCTGGGATGTTTTTCCTTTTCATTTCGGTCTTTAAATAATTCGCCCTCTTTGACTTGTGTTTCCATTGCTTCCCTTTCCTAATCAAAAGAAATTTCTATGATAAAATCATTTCTGTAGTTGCTCCAATTTCCGGACTTTTAACCGTTTTACCCCATCCTTTTGAAATACACATTCCCGCTTTATCAAAATGGCTGATCTTGATGGGTTCATCGTTGACCACCGCTGCGGTCCGGCCATTATTTGGGGATTTTCGAAAATACTGTCCCGTGGCCTTAAATGTGACTAATAAATCATAGGCATCGGCAGCTGGGGTTTTAAAATGAAGGGGTTTTCCTTCGATAAACTTTTTTTGTTCATCATAGGTTTTTTCTGTGGAACCAGCCAAGGGGTCCAAATCAACCAGGGCCCAACCTGTGGGGATGGCCTCTTTTGCAATCGGTAAGGGAGGGGTTAAATACCAGGAGGAGTAAATTAATCCCCCAAACTTCTCTTTTAAGAGGGCCAGGTTAATTTCCTTCCCGGTTGCATCCTTAGAAATTCGAAAAATAAGTGCCTTATTTTGCTCCTTTGCCAGCTCTAATTTTTCTTTGGAAGGGAGGTCGGGAATTTTAGACAAATTATTGGCTTTTAAAAGTTCATCAACGTTTTTAAACCCAAATTCAGTAACTTTTTCGGCAATTTCAGCTGGCCCAATTACAATTTCCAATAAATTCTTAACTTCTTTAAGAAAATCAGCGGACATTTTTAATATTTCCTCCTAATTGAAAAAAAAACCTTCTAAAATCCCTATGAAAGCTTCACATTATAACAAAGTGAAAAACATAATGTCTACCCTTTTTTAAAAAACCAGGGGATTGATTTAGAATCTATTGAATTTATAGGTTTCATTAAATTTTACAATAAGATAGACTCATTTTAGGGGTTTCTTTTAAAGATAGGAAAGTGACAGAAAATGATGGGGTTCATTATCCTGAAATAAGAAAGGTTTTCTGCAATCAAGGAAAAGTAAGTAAATAAGGGTTGTGATTGAAACTTTCAGGCCATGAAATAGGTGTTTTAAAAGAGTACATGCAGGATCTGGTTGAACAAGCTCGCCAGGAAGCCTTTTCCAATGTTTTTTGGAAATACAAACTGGATCATTACAACCATGATGATGCATTGATGGACCTGTTGATGATTTTGGATGACCGGAAGGAATCAGAGGGGCTTCAAGAGGGTATTACCGGGCAGTTCACCCACCTCATGTGGAAAATTTGCGACCAAGCTCGAATGTATGTAAAAGATATGGTCTGGCTTTCCTCCAATGCGGGAAATGCCTTGGAAAAAACGGGAATCCGGGAAGTTTCCTACCGTGCGCTCATTGAATTTATAGAGAAAGAGTGTTCTCAAAAATAGCCTTTTTTTAGGGTTTCCACAGACTATTCAAAGGCTTCCATGTGGGCCTTTTCATGAAAGGTGTGCTTGCATCCTCTACAGGTGACAAAATAAAAGGTGTCTCTTACACTTAGAGTACAGCGAAAATTAAAGTTTACCCCCAGCTCTTCACATTTGGGGCAGGGTATTCCAGAGAGCCATTGGGCGGTGTCGGGTTGTGTTTGTGAAACGGGTTGGGTGGGGATACCGATCGGAAAGGTATAGGGACAGTCCAGGCACCGTGCTGTATATAAATCCTCATTAAAGGCGGCCGTAGGTTTTGGAATGATGAAAAACCTTGATTTTTTACACGCCGCGCATTGAATATTTTCTAGACGTTTCTGAGCTACTTCTATACTGATCATATTTTTAAAGATCCTCCGGTCCTTCGGGAGGACCTACCAGTGATTGAACCTCAAAAATATAAGAGTATTCATCAAACGGCTGTCCCAGGCGGAAGGAATTAAAATATTGTTTTGAATAAATCGTTCCGATTTGGTGGGAGACCTTATGCCGATCCATTCCCTGGGCAATCATTTTTTGAAAAACCTCCCCTATGGCGAGGGGCCTCTTTTGAACAATTTGTTGTTCAATAATTACGTGCAGGGCGGTATGGACAAACGGGTTAACCTTAGTTCCTCCGATTTCCCTGGGTTGAGCGGAGAACTCTTCCAGAGGCCAAAATTCATCAAATTCTGGATGCCAACTCATCATTTCAGCAATGAGGGCATCTTCCCCCTCTAATGCGGCCCGGTTTTTTCTTTGCTCTGCTATCTTCGTAAATTTCCATTGATTATTTTTATCAAACAGATCCATAGTTTTTTTCCCTGGTGGGGTTAGTGATAACTCTCTTCATCTGATGGATACCTTCCCGACTCCACATCTTCCTTAAATCGTTTAAAGGCCTCTAATGACGGTGTGCGAAGGTCGGCATAGCGTTTCACAAATTTCGGAAAAAACTTTTGAAACAGGCCAAGGATATCGTGAAGAACAAGAACCTGGCCATCACAATGAATTCCTGCACCGATGCCGATGGTGGGAATGGAAAGATTTTCGGTAATCCGTTTGGCTAAATTCATAGGGACGGTTTCTAAAATGACGGCAAACGCGCCCGCTCCTTCCACCCGTTTAGCATTGTCCATAATCTTTTGGGCCGCATGAGGTTCTTTTCCCTGGACCTTATAGCCCCCAATTTGATGAATGGATTGGGGGGTTAACCCCAAATGGGCGAGAACCGGGATATCCATTTTGACCAGGGCCTCGATCCGATCAACCACCCTTTCTCCTCCTTCCAGCTTAACTGCATGGGCTCCACCTTCCTGAATAAAACGACCTGCGTTCCGAAGTGTCTCTTCCAGCGAGATCTGAAAAGAAAGGTAGGGCATATCCCCAATGACCATGGCCCTTTGAACACCCCGACTGACCATTTGCGTATGGTAGATCATCTGATCCATGGTGACCTGTAAGGTATTCTCATGTCCCTGAACCACCACGCCCAAAGAATCTCCCACCAGGATGACATCAATCCCTGCTTCATCCACCATTTGTGCAAAAGGAAAATCATAGGCGGTGAGCATGGAAATTTTTTCCCCTGCTTTTTTTCGAGCGGCTAATTCTGGAATGGTAATTTTTCCGGTCATTTTAATTCTTCAACGTTCTTTTAGCGGAGGAAACCGTATTGTATAATAGCATGGCAATGGTCATGGGCCCAACCCCTCCCGGAACGGGGGAAATCCAGCCCGCTGTTTGAGACACACTTTCAAAATCCACATCTCCAACCAGTTTTCCGGAATCTAGCCGATTAATACCCACATCAATCACCGCCGCCCCCGGTTTCACCATATCTCCGGTAATCATTTTTGCTCTTCCCACCGCCGCAATGAGTATATCCCCTTGTCTGCATATGGAAGGAAGATCCTCGGTCTTGGAGTGGCAGATGGTCACCGTGGCATGTTGTTGAAGCAGCAGCATTCCCACCGGTTTTCCCACAATGTTGCTTCGACCTACGATGACTGCATGTTTTCCCTGGATCTGAATATCGTGATATTGCAGCATTTTAAGAATGCCAAAGGGTGTGCAGGGAATAAAAGATGGAAAACCTGCAAAAAGTTTCCCTAAATTCACCCAATGAAATCCATCCACATCCTTATCCGGAGAAACCCGTTCCAAAACCGATTCTGCGTTGATCTGTTTGGGAAGGGGGAGTTGGACCAAAATGCCGTGAATTCGGTGATTATGATTTAGTGCATCAATTAACTCCAAGAGTTTTTCCTGAGAAGTATGGGTTTCCAGATGATGTTCCTCGGAATAAATTCCGGCAGCCTCGCAAGCTTTCCGTTTGTTTCGAACATAAATGGCCGAGGAGGGATTATCCCCAACCAGAATAGCCGCCAACCCTGGTTGAAGTCCTTGGCGGAGTTTTTGAACCTCCCCCTTTATTTCATCTTTTACCTTTTGTGCGATGGTCTTGCCATCTATGATAACTGCACCCATAAGCGTTTAATCCTTCTGACAGGTGATACAACCGTTTTCGGTAATCACAAAATCCATCAAAACATCCCCCGGCATTTGGGGAATGTGTGAAGCGATTTGAAATCCAAAAGCCAACCCCGCTTTTTTAATATGTGAAGGGAGCCCTTCCAGTAGACGGTCATAATGACCTCTTCCATAACCCAGCCTGCCTCCCCTCCGGTCAAAGGCCAATCCGGGAAGCAAAAAGAATTCTATTGATTCAGGGGGTATGGATTTGAATGTTCCCTGGGGTGGCTCCAAAATTCCAAAGCGGTTGGGGACCATGGGGGAATCTGGATTTTGGATCTCTGCCAATAATAGCCTTTCCTCACCATCACCCATCACCGGGACAACAATTTTTTTCCTAAGTGCAAAAAAGTCTTCCAGCCAAAGAAGCGTTTGAACTTCACTCTGAAAGGATAGGAATAAATGAATTCTGTGTGCTTGTTGAAATGAAGCAAGGTCAAACAACCAATTTTTTATTCGCTGGCTCCATTCGGCTCGAAGATGGGGAGGTGTTTGATCCCGCGTTTGTCTCATTTTCTTTCGCAGGGTGGGTTTTGTCCCCGTTTCCGGGCCTTTTGAACCCTCAAGTAAGATTGGGATAACCTCCTGAAATTAAATGCTAATTACGTGCTTAGGCTATCAGGACCCTTTCAGTGAAGTCAAGGCCTTTCTCTAGTTTGATCCCCTCATGTAATTCTGGTTTTTCTGGTTTGTTTTGTTTCTCTGGTTTACTCCTTATTCTTTTTTCCCAAAATGTCGTCATTCCCGTGAAAACGGGAATCCAGGAATCTTTTTTCTTTTAAGGCCCTGCCTCTAACAGTTTTTAAATTTTTCTTATTTTCTTCCCCCTCACCCTTTACCTTTCACGTAAAATTACGATCCTTGACTCAATCCTTTTATTTTTCTAGAATGGCGGGAAAATTTAACCCTTCAATTACACACACCTAAACTGGGGGATCGTCTAATGGCAGGACGGCAGACTCTGACTCTGTCTATCGAGGTTCGAATCCTCGTCCCCCAGCCATTCTTTACTGGCGGCGTTTTTGACCACCAGATCGAAGGGCGGCAGGTAGGAAAAACAAATGGTTCGGTCGTTCAGCAGAAAGTTCGAGCCGCAATTTTTGAGAAAGGCTTTCTGGGCGGGCGGATTTTCTTGCCAGGCGACAGAGTAAGCGCGATTACAATCACTTAAGAAGGTTTTGGCCGGTTCGAACCACCCGCCGCCCCCGGTTCCGATCTCGTCCCGTTGCTCCTTGAGCGCCTGCTTGCCGCCGAGCAGTTTGGCCTTCTTCCGCTGATATTCCTCCGATCCAATTCCCCGCGTGATGTACAGATCAAGCAGGCGCTCCATCTGTTCATCGCAGGCTTGTAACTCCGCCTCAATCTGACGAGATCGGAACAGCGAGGCTTTGCTTGACCCCTCGCTCAGCGCGTACCAGCGCTCCACAATTTTCTTCGTCGTCTCATCATCCACGTAGACCTTCAGGATGGCCGTCTTGAACTGGTCAAGCAAAGCCTCCTCTCGAAGAAACTGTTGACCGCATGGGCCCCGCCGCTTCGTACAGTGGTAATAGACATGGCCCTTCTGCGTCTCAGCCGTGACCATGCAGCCGCACTCGGCGCAGCGCATCAGCCCGATAAACGGATAGGTGATCTTCCCCCTGATGAGCGGCTTGCTCCGCTGCGCCAGGATCTGTTGGGCTCGGTCAAACAGTTTCTTCGAAATCAGCGGCGGGTGGCTCCCTTCATACAGCTCGCCACCAAACTTGATCACACCGTAATAAAATGACTTTTGCAGCATGGTGGCGAGCGCGCTCTTGGTGACAGGCTTGCCCGTCGTTCCTAATAACCCCCACCTACCGACTTCCTGGCGTAAGCCGTCCAGTGAGTGATCGCCTTCGGCATAGAGCTCAAAGGCTTTTCGGACCAACATGCCCTTGTCACGGTCGGGCACAATGGTATGGTCTTTGTAGTTATTCAGATAGCCCATCGGTGCCCGACCCGGCCAGCCGCCCCGCCGGAGCTTTTCGCGGATACCCCGCTTCACATTCTCGGACAAACTGTCCACGTAATATTTCGATTGGCCGAAGGCGATTGAGAGCATGAACTTGCCTTGAGCGGTGGTATCGGTTCGGTAGGTGGGGAAGCGTAAATCAACGATCTTGCCAATATCGATCAGATAGATAATCCGCCCGCCATCGACGGAGTTACGGGCAAGCCTGTCCGGGTGCCATGCCAGCACACCGTCAGCTTTCCCGGCTTCAATCTGCTGGATCATCAAGTTGAAGACCGGTCTCCCGGGTTCCTTGGCGGTCTTGGCCTCGACAAACTCCTCGATGATGGTCAGGTTCTCACGTCGGGCATATTCCCGAAGCTCATGAAGCTGCGACTCGATGGACATGATCTGCCGGTCTTCCTCTTCCGTCGATTTCCGAGCGTACAAAAAGAATGCTGGCATGGCACCCGCTCCTTTCCTGTCGCCTGGCAATGGGTTCACTGAACGCATCCCCGCCGAAGGCGGGAAGAAAATCCGCCCGCCCGGAAAGCCTTTCTCAAAAATTGCGGCTCGAACTTTCTGCTGAACGACCGAACCATTTGTTTTTCCTACCTGCCGCCCTTCGATCTGGTGGTCAAAAACGCCGCCAGTAAAGAATGGCTGTGCCTTTCTGACGAAATCCGAATCTATTTCCAATCCGAATACGCCTGACGCCTGTCACGCCCCTTGCACACCCCATGAGCGCCTGTGACTCAGCAAGGGGGGCGTGCCAGGCTACTCATGGCCTCCGTCACTCGC
>DASWJH010000080.1 GCA_036397255.1 Nitrospiria bacterium | reverse complement strand
CCCTGTTAATGTCACCGGTGTGTTAACGGCGGTTGATATATCCGCCAATGTAACGGGCCAATTCACCTGTGTGGTGCTTGCAGATACCACGGTTCAGTGCTGGGGTTTAAATGAGCGTGGTGAGCTTGGAGTAGGGACTCTCCTGGGACCCGAGGTGTGTGGTCCTCCCGGGGGACTGCAGGTTAATTGCAGCCGAACCCCTGTTTCGGTGGTTGGATTAAACTCCGTGGCATTATTATCATCAGGAGGAAGGCATTCCTGTGCGTTCCTTGAAGACGGAACCGGACGGTGTTGGGGAAACAATGCCAACGGGCAATTGGGGAACGGGACCAATACCACAAGTTTCCCATGGGGTATTCCAACACCTGTAAACGTCCTTGGGTTTTAAAAGTTTAAAATCCCATTTCAAGGAATTTTTTTGGAAAGCTCCAGGACCTTCTCTTTGAATAAAAACTAGTCTTTTAAGTAATTTTAAGGGTTTAACACCCCCGAGTGGGGTACCATACATTGGGGAAACCGGCATCATCCACAAACTTAATCCAACCTTTCCATTTCTTGGAAATTTTCCCCTTTCCATCCACACAGGGATGAACCGAATAGCGTAAAACTTCCACTTCAAGCCATGCATCCTGGTTTTTTCCGGTGGGAAGGACATCTACCAGTTCATCCTTCAGGGATGTGACTTTTTTATGTTGGGTTCCCGGTTTGTTTCTCACTGTGAGAGGTGTTCGTGGATAAAACGGTACCTCTTTTTGTGTCAAAAGGAAATTGATCCAAGAGGAGAATTTAAATCCGTGTTTTTCTAAATCTGAGCTTTTTAACCAGGCTCCTTTTCTTTTTCCCTGGCGGAAAACCTCTAGGTATCCTTTTTTCTGGGAATAAACAGTGACGGCACTGGTTTCATAACCGATCTCACGTAAATCGTGACCTTTTTGTGGGATTTCCGTGGTGGTTCCCTTATGGATCAAATCAAACTTCCATTGCTGGGGATCGGCTTTTGCGGATCCTAAAGGTTTTCCGTCCGGGCTGTTGTATAAGGGGATAGGGGAATCCGGGAAAATAAGCATGCCGGGTTGCAAGGAAGAGGTTTCTTTCATAATAATTCCGATACCCCAATTTCCCGCTTCAGCCGGTTCCCGTTTCACCGCCCGGTGAGGCTGCCAATCGCGGTCCACATGAATATCCACATAATCTAAATAAGCCCCGCAGGGGTTTTGTTTTTCTTCTAATCTCCAGGAGTGAAATTTCCTCCGTTGAACAACAAATTTCATTTTTCCCTTTCGCCAGCAGGGTTGGGCCTTATTTAAATGATTAAGGTGAATCATTAAAGATCCATCGACTGTAAACGAGTGGGTACCGATATGGGTAATGGTTCCCTCCATGCTCATGGCCCGCTTGGCTGAGGCCATATCACCATCCCCTCCCTCGGTTTGATGGCCTTTGATGATGTAGTTCCCCTTTTGGTTTACAATGATGACTTTCCCAAAATGTTTCCAGCTGATCCATTGAAGACTGAAAGGATGTTTTCCTAGAAGGGCATGGGCAGCGGATTGGTCATCAATTTTGGTGATGGGGGTTTTTTTTGAAACATGGGCAAGAGAGGTTCCCAGGAGAAATAGAAACAAAATCCCGGTAGAAACCCAGGGGATCTTAAAAAATTTATCGGCCTTTAAAAAAGGCATAGGGGATGTGATTCTATCTGTTTATTTAAAAGGGCCCATTCTGCTCTGTTATGAAGTATAAACCATACCTGTGAGGGGTCAAATTGGGCTCCACATTTCCCATTTTTGTGTTTTTTGTTTAACCCTGGGTTAACACCCGGAAAGTTTTTTACATCATTCCCGAGGAAGCGGGATTCCAGAAAAAAGAAGCTCCCGCCTACTCGGAAGGGACAAATTGCATATGACAAAGCTTGCTCCGAAGAAGTATATTGGTTTGAAGGAAGGGTGGGGGTGGATTAACTGTTTTGGATGGCTTGGATCATCCTTAACGCATCGTGAAGAGCGGAGACATCATGGGTTCGGATAAAATCCACTCCTTGAAGAGCAGCCCAGATTTCGGTGGCGAGGGTTCCTGCACCCCGGTGGTTAATATCTTTATTGAGCACCGTCCCGATAAAAGACTTTCGGGAGGTGGAGATAAAGGTTTTTACCCCAAGGGATTTCAGGGGTTTGAATTCTTTGAGGACTTTTAGACTGGGCTCAGGGTTTCCTCCAAGGAAAAAGCCCATTCCGGGGTCAATGATGAGTCTTTTTTTTTCGATCCCATTTTCTTCCAAGGTTTTTATTCTCTCCTGAAAGAAAACAAAAATTTCATTAATTATGTTTTGATAATCCCTTTCTTTTTTTTCCGCGCGCGGGGACGAATTACGTGCATGCATGAGGATTACCGGAACCGTGCTTGGCCTCAGCAAAGAAATCCCTTTGGGATCTTTCAATGCGGTAATGTCGTTGATTAGATCTACTCCTTCTTTTAGAACCGCTTCGATTACGCCGGGTTTGTATGTGTCTACCGAGATTTTAATCCCTTTTGTTTTCAGTGACCTAATAACAGGAACCAACCGGTTGATTTCTTCTTGCGGGGAGATTTTTTGCCCGTCCGGATTGCTGGATTCCCCACCCAATTCAATGAAATCCGCACCTTGAGCGGAAAGTGCTTGGCCTTTCTGAATGGCTTTTTCAGAATCCAGAAAAAATCCTCCGTCCGAAAAGGAATCAGAGGTAATGTTTAAAATGCCAATGATTTTGGGTTTATTAAACATGGATAAAAAAATTGTAAGCCTTAATGCCTATAGAGTTCAAGTCCCAGACATTGAGGGAAGGCGTTTTTTGGCTTTATAAGCTATACTGATATGAAGAATTTAATAAGAAAATCAAAAAGGATTACCTCATGGACAAGCCCTATAGCCCAGGTTTAGAAGGTATCATCGCGGGAGAATCTTCCATTTGTGAAGTAGATGAGGAGACGGGAAATATGACCTATTGGGGTTATGATTTAGAAGAGCTTGCGGAGAGAGCGTCCTTTGAGGAAGTGATATATCTTCTTTTAAAAGGGGATCTTCCCAATCGACAGCAGCTTGACGTATTTTCCAATGAACTTTGCAAAAACAGGACGATTCCGACTTCTCTTTTTGATCTTTATAAAACCTTTCCCTATAAAACCGATCCCATGGATATTCTTCGAACCTATGTTTCTATCGTTGGAATTCATGATCCTGAAACTTGCGATACCTCTCCAGAGGGTTTAAAAAGAAAAGCTTTGCGTTTAACCGCCCAAATCCCAACCATGATTGCTTCCATTTACCGATTGCGGGGCGGCATGACTATTTTTGAACCCAAAGCAGGGGTATCCCATGTGGAGAATTTCTTTGCCATGTTAACGGGGAATTTGCCCGATCCGTTGGTGGAAAAAGCGATGAATGTTTCGTTGATCCTCTATGCGGAGCATGAATTTAATGCATCGACATTTTCCGCCCGGGTAACTGCATCCACCCTTTCCGATTTTTATTCCGCCATGACCTCTTCCATCGGGACCCTGAAAGGGTCATTGCATGGTGGCGCAAATGAACGGGTGATGGAGATGCTGTTGCAAATTGGTGAGGAGTCCAAAGCGGAAAAATGGATTCGGAATGCTCTTGCGAAGAAGCAACGAATTCCTGGATTTGGACACCGGGTGTATAAAAATGGAGATGCCAGATCCCGTGTGATTGAGCGCTACTGCAAGGCGTTGGGTGAGAAAACCGGTCAAACGAAATGGTATAATATGTCAAAGACCATCGAAAGGGTGGTCAAAGAAGAAAAAGGCTTTTTCCCAAATCTCGATTTCTATTCTGCATCCACCTACTATATGGTGGGTTTGCCCATTCCCCTTTACACACCCATCTTTGTCATGAGCCGTGTGGTAGGGTGGGCGGCTCATATTATAGAACAGCAATCCAACAACCGCTTAATCAGGCCTCGTAGTGTATACATTGGCCCTTCCTCAAAACCCTTTGTTTCTTTGGAACAAAGATAGCTCTACAGCCAAATTCATCCTTTCTAAACTTTATAAGATCTTTTAGACCACAATGATTGCTGGTTAATATTGAATACAGGGTGTAATTTTGAGTTAATATTTTTGCAATCCCTATGTGGATTGACTTGTTATCCGTTTTACAATTGAATGGAAGTGTTGTATAGATTCCTTAAAAAATATCTATTTGGTTCCACCAAAATTCTTGTAATATGTTTTTTTGTGTTTTTTCTGCAAAGGTCTTAGCCTTTGGTGTGAACGGGGTAGAAACGATCTCACAATCTGATAAACGCTTTGCTTTATTTCGGGTTAGAAAAAACCTTGCAAATCACCTATTATGCTTCTTTAATGTTCTATCCCCCTTGGGGTCATTTTCGTTAAAACAAATTCCAAAACAAAGAAATTTAAGAATTGTACATCTTGGTAAACGCACAAGAAGTTTTTCCTTCTCTGTTGGATAAGGCCTTGCAATGAATTTTCCGCCACTACCCGATATTCATGCTGTAGCCATTTTAATTTTAACTGGGATCGCCCTTTTCCTGTTTACACGGGAAAAAATTCCATTGGAAACATCAAGCCTTTTGGTGTTAGCAGCGGTCACCATAGGGTTTGAACTTTTCCCTTACACGCTGGGGGATAAGAAGCTCCGCGCAGTCGATTTCTTTTCAGGATTTGGACACGAAGCCTTAGTGGCGGTGTGTGCCCTTATGATTGCCGGCCAGGGATTAGTACGGACGGGGGCTTTAGAACCTTTTGGCCGTGCCTTGGCTAGGATTTGGGTTTTATCCCCTCAGTTTTCCTTGTTTCTGGCACTCCTGGTGAGTGGGGTCTTAAGTGCCTTTGTAAACAATACCCCTATTGTCATTCTGTTTTTACCCATTCTCATTTCTGTTTCCCTTCGAACAAAAACACCCGCTTCAAAGATATTAATGCCAATGGGTTTTGCCACCTTAGTCGGGGGAATGAGTACCACAATAGGTACCTCGACGAACCTTCTGGTGGTTTCCGTTGCGGCGGATTTAGGGATACAAAGGTTTCAAATGTTTGATTTTTTTGTTCCTGCAGCAATCGCCGGGGGTATCGCGGTGGTTTACCTCTGGCTCTTGGCACCACGGCTTCTCCCGGAGCGAGTACCTCTCCTGGGTGATACCTCTCCTCGGATTTTCACGGCCCAATTGATTATTAACGAAGAGAGTTTTGGGGAGGGAAAATCCCTTTCGGAACTGATTAAGAAAACAAACGGAGCAATGAGAGTAACGCGAATTCAAAGAGGCCCCGGGACTTTTATTACCCCCCTTCCGGATGTGCTCATTAAGGCAGGGGACCGGATGCGGGTGGATGATACCCCTGAACAGTTAAAGGAATTTGAACAGGTCCTTGGCGCTTCGCTTTTTTCGGGTGAGAACCCGGTGAATGAAGAGAATCCTCTTAAAGCGGAAGATCAGCAAATCGCTGAGGTTGTGGTGGTTCCGGGTTCACCGCTTGAGGGAACAACCATAAATTATGCGCGGTTCAGGGACCGTTATCAATTGGTTACCCTTGCCATTCACCGGGCAGGAAGAGTCGTGGAGACCATTCGAAAAAGTTTGGGCGATGTTGTATTAAGGACAGGGGATGTCCTTTTAGTTCAGGGGGCCCGGGAGCAAATTAAATCCCTTAAACAAACCGGTGAATTATTGGTCTTGGATGCCACTTCCGATCTTCCCCATACGTCCAAGGCTCCCTTGGCGCTTGCAATTATGGCAGGGGTGATCCTAGTCGTTGCGTTTGGGTTATTACCGATTGCAATCAGTTCCTTAGTTGGTGTCCTACTCATGATTTTTACCGGGTGCCTCAGCTGGAGAGATGCAACAAGTGCCTTAAGCGCTCCTGTCATAATGATTGTTGTCGCCAGTCTGGCTCTTGGTGTAGCAATGGTTAAAACAGGAGGGGCGGAATATCTTGCCCAGGTGTTTGTAACGGCAACGTTTGGCGCATCCCCAACAATGGTCCTGAGCGGGCTGATGTTGTTAATGGCGGTTTTAACCAATATTGTTTCAAACAATGCCGCCGCGGTCATTGGTACCCCCATTTCCGTCAGTATTGCCCAGCAATTGGGGATGCCCCCTGAGCCTTTTGTCCTTGCGGTCCTGTTCGGTTCCAACATGAGTTATGCAACTCCTATGGCCTATAAAACCAATTTGCTTGTAATGAATGCGGGGGGATATTCATTCGGGGACTTTGTCAGGATCGGAGTTCCGCTGACACTGATCATGTGGCTGACATTTTCCTGGCTGCTTCCTTTAATGTATGGTTTCTGATTGGATTCCGGTTTAAAATTTTGGATTCCATCCCTTGTTCATCAGGTTTTTAAAAGTTTAGATGAACTTATCTTTTCGGCAATTTCTTCGGCAGGGTAGGTAAAAATTTCAGAAAGGGTAGGGTGGTAATGAGGAATCTGAAGAAATTGCTGGACGGTGCTTCGAAAGGTCATGGCCACGATCATTTCATGAATCAGCTCTCCCCCTTCAGGGCCCAACACCTGGACCCCTAAAATTTCCCCGGTTTTTGAATCGGCAATCATTTTCGCAAAGCCTTGGGTCTGTCCGGTACAGATGGCCTTCCCTAAATCATTAAAGGGGAAAGAAGCCACTTGAACGTTGATTCCTTTTTGTTGCGCTTCTTTTTCGGTTAGTCCCACCTTTGCGAAAGTGGGATCGGTAAAAACCACAAATGGAACAATGCGGTAATCCGCTTTTTTCTTTTGCTCCGAAAACGCGTTATGGCCTGCAACCTCCCCCTGATAAACGGCCACATGGGTGAGCTGATATATTCCGGTGACATCCCCCACAGCGAAAATTCCAGTGGTTTTGGTTTCCATTTCATCATTGACAATGATGCCATTCCAATTGGTTTCCACCCCTGCGGCTTCTAAATTTAAGCCTTCCAGTTGGGGTTGCCGGCCTGCTGCCAATAATATTTCCTCTACCTCCACACTTCGGGGTGTTCCTTGGCATGTGATTTCAAAGGATTTTAAGGTCCCCTTTTTTGAAACCCTCTCAAATGTTAAATGGTGACACACTTCCATTCCCTCTTCTTGGAGGTATTGACCCAAGGCCGTTCCAATATCCTCATCTTCTTTACTCAGCACATGGCCGCTTCTTTCTAATATGGTGACCTTGACCCCCATCCGCGCAAAGTGCTGCCCTAACTCCAAACCTACCGCTCCGGCACCGAGAACCGCCAATGATTTGGGGAGCTTTGTCAATTCGAGTGCGTCATCACTGGTGATAAACCCGAACTCCTTTAGGCCCGGAATGGGAGGGATGGCCAAATCGGAGCCCGTTCCAATGACAAATTTTTCTCCTTGAATGATTCTTGATCCCACTTGTATTTCCCTTGGGGATCGGAATTGAGCGAGCCCATCGATGAAGGTGATGTTGGGATTGGATACGACTTCTTGAAACCGATAATCGGAAAAACCCTTGATGATCTCATTTTTCCTTGAAATAATTCCTGGGTAATCAATTTGAGGTTTTTTAAAAGAGACGCCAAGTTTAATTGAAGTTTTACCCAGATGTACCAATTCTGCGGAACGAAGGAGGGTTTTAGAGGGCATGCATCCCTTGAGAATGCACAGTCCCCCGAACGGGCCTTTATCGATCAATGCCACTTTTTTCCCAAGGCCTGTGGCCACACGTGCTGCAGCAAAACCTCCGCTTCCTGCCCCAATCACCACCAGATCAAATTGCTCCATTTATTTGGGTCCTCATTTTTTTCTTTAAAATTCTGAACGGCTATTATAATCAGCGGTGGAATGGACTACAATCTTTTTTCTTTCCGATGAGGATTTTGGCATGTTAACATAATGAATCTAATTTAACGGGACAGGGAGAATGACTTGAAAATTATTCGAAGTGCCAGATCCATGAAAAAAATCTCAGAGGATGCGAGAAAACGAAGATGGGGTATCGGTTTTGTCCCCACACTGGGGTATCTTCACCCGGGGCATTTGTCTTTAATTAAGAGGGCGAGGGGTCTTTGCCGGGTGGTGGTGGTATCGGTTTATGTGAATCCCATGCAATTTGCACCCAGGGAGGATTTTTCGATTTACCCTAGAGATCCCAAAGGAGATGCGGAAAAAGCAAATGCCGCAGGAGCCGACTATCTTTTTTATCCTTCTACCAACGTCATGTACCCTAAAGGATCTCAGACCTTTGTTCAAGTGGAAAACCTGACCCGGTTCCTATGTGGCCCTTTCAGGCCGTCTCATTTTCGAGGCGTGACTACCGTCGTGGCCAAACTATTTGAAATCATCGAGCCTCACCGGGCTTTTTTTGGCCAAAAAGATTACCAGCAGTTTCGTGTGATCCAGCAAATGGTGAAAGATCTTCATATGAAAGTTAAAATTGAGATGTGTCCTACCATTCGTGAGCACGATGGACTGGCCATGAGTTCCAGAAACAGCTATTTATCCCCTAAAGAACGTCGGGCGGGGATCTCTTTGTTCCGGTCGTTGCAGCGCGCAAAAATTCTTGTCAGTAAAGGAGAGTTTTCCTCTTCCCGAATTCGCCGGTCTATGATGAAGGAATTTGAGGAGAAAGCCAAATTCAAACTGGAGTACCTGAGCATTTGTGATGCTCAAACTTTACAAGAGGTGACCACCGTTCGAAAAAAGACGCTCATTGCTTTGGCGGCTTGGGTGGGAAAAACCCGACTCATCGACAATATTCTTTTGCGGGGAGAATAAAAGGAAAACCCTGTGACGGGAAACGAAAAATTAATTCGAAAAATAAAAGATACTATCCGAAAAAAAGGTGCGATTTCCTTTTGCCAGTT
Source organism: Nitrospiria bacterium (assembly GCA_036397255.1). Taxonomy (NCBI): domain Bacteria; kingdom Pseudomonadati; phylum Nitrospirota; class Nitrospiria; species Nitrospiria bacterium. The sequence goes on along the minus strand of DASWJH010000080.1, from coordinate 11,390 downwards.
TATGGAAATGGCTTTGTATGACCCAGAAGAGGGTTACTATATGGCCTCTCATAAACAATTCGGGGAAGGAGGGGATTTTGCAACCAGCACGGAATTTCATCCCCTCTTCGGAAAGATGGTGGCAAAGCAATTGGCTCAAATGCTAGGAGGGTTTCCTCAAGGGATTCCTTTGAGTCTGGTTGAAATGGGTGCGGGTAAAGGGGATCTGGGAGAATTGATTTTACAGTTTTTTGAAGAGCACTATCCACACCTCTATGAAAGGATCATCTATGAGGTGGTTGAACGAAGCCCTGCATTAAGGGCATGTCAAGGGAAGCGCTTGAGGGACTATGAACAAAAAGGGAAGGTGGCCTGGTTTGAGAATCTCAAGGCTTTGAAAAATCCTCGAAGAGGATGTCTTTTTTCAAACGAATTGGTGGATTCTTTTCCGGTTCACCGGGTTCAAATCATTAAAGGTGAAATTAAGGAGATTTTTGTTACAATTGAAAAAGGGCAATGGGTTGAATCCTTACTCCCCCCCTCCACCCCGGCGCTTGAAAATTATTTTAAGAGATTGGGAATCCATTTGGCTGAAGGGGCCATAGCGGAGGTTAACCTTAAAGCGATGGATTGGATGAAAGAGGTGGGAGAACTCCTGGATTCCGGGTATGTGATGACAGTGGATTATGGATATCCTGCAAAACAATTGTATGTGCCTGGCCGTCGCAAGGGAACCCTGATGTGTTATTACCGGCATGGGGTGGAAGAAAACCCCTATACTCGGATCGGGTTGCAGGATATAACCTCCCATGTGGATTTTTCTTCCTTGGTTTTGGAAGGAAAAAAAGCTGAATTAGAGGTCTTGGGGTTTACAGATCAATTGAGTTTTTTAATGGGTTTAGGAATCTCTCAGGAAATGGAAGCCATGGTAAAGGAAAAAGGACCGGAGACTTTGGAGTTTCAAAGGGCAAAGGCCTTGCTTCTTCCAGAAAGAATGGGAAAGGTTTTTAAGGTTCTTATCCTGGGTAAAAAGCAACCCGTTATTAATTTGGATGGATTGGCTTTTCGTCCATTTATTTCAGGGGTTTTGGAAATATGAGGGGCCGTTTTTTCTTGACAAAAATGAGGGGGTCCTATAATATTTAGAGCTCGCTTTTTTTATTCGATTTTTTTCGTTTTAATAAATAAAATCAATGTGATAGGTGAGGTTTAGGGGGGCTAATCTTTGCCAGAGTCGTTTGTCCCAGCCAATTATCTGGCGATTTTAATTTTTATTTTTATAGGCATGGCCTTCGGCGGGATCAGTCTACTGGCCGGGTATTTGGTTCGTCCAAGCCGTCCTTATCGAAACAAGCTAAAGCCCTATGAGAGCGGGATGGACCCTTTTACGGATGCAAGGGTTCCGTTTCCCTCCCGGTATTATATCATCGCCATGCTGTTTGTTATTTTTGATATTGAAGCGGTTTTTATGTATCCCTGGGCGGTGGTGTATAATCAGATCGGTTTGTACGGCCTCATTGAAATGATTCTTTTTATCGGAATTCTTTTTGTGGGTTATTTCTATGCGTGGATGAAAGGAGCTTTAGAATGGGATTGATGCAAAATCAGTTTGATAGTAACGTCGTGACCACCAGCCTCGATTCCGTTGTGAATTGGGCTCGAAAGTCATCCCTGTGGCCCATGACCTTTGGGCTGGCCTGTTGCGCTATAGAAATGATTGCGTCGGTTTCCTCGAAATATGATATTGATCGGTATGGGGCAGGAGTTTTTCGTGCCTCTCCCCGTCAATCGGATCTCATGATTGTTGCGGGCACGGTGTGCCGGAAAATGGCGCCAATCATTCGGCGGATTTACGATCAAATGCCCGAACCGAGATATGTGATTTCCATGGGTTCCTGTGCTACATCGGGAAATATTTACAATAGCTATAGTGTGGTTCAAGGGGTGGATAAAATTGTTCCCGTAGATATTTATGTTCCGGGGTGCCCTCCCAGACCCGAGGCTCTCTTTGATGGGATTCTCAAGCTTCAAGAAAAAATAATGAAAGAGAAAGTATTCATAAAGTAGGATCCCATGCATCCCATCGCTGAAAAGGTTCGTAGCCAGTTTCCACAGGCGTTTATTGAAAGCCGTGAAACGTTGGGGGAATTAAGCATTCAGATCCGCAAAGAGGAAATTGTTCCGGTCTGCCGGTTTCTCCACGATGACCCCGATCTTTCTTTTGACCATATTACCGATATTTGCTCTGTTGATTTTCCCGAGGATCAGGAGCGGTATGAGGTGGTTTATCATTTTTACTCCATTCTTAAAAATCACCGTGTTCGGATCAAAGCAAGGGTGGATGAAGAGGATTGCCAAATTGAATCCGTATGTGAAATTTGGAAAGGTGCCAATTTTCTGGAACGGGAAACCTACGATATGATGGGGATTGAATTTAGGAACCACCCGGATCACCGGCGAATTTTGATGACCGATGATTTTGAGGGTTGGCCTTTGCGGAAGGATTTTCCTACAGAAGGAAAGGGGTGGCGGAATTCCTTTGATGAGTTTTTACCCCGGCCGGATGAAGAGGGTGAGGAAGGTTTAGGAAATTAATTGTGAGCATAGAAACCAAAGAAAAGGAAAAGACTGAGGATTCTCCACTGCCCAAGCGCAGCGAAGATCTTCTCCTGAATATGGGGCCACAGCATCCCAGCACCCATGGAGTGTTGCGTGTGGTTCTGGATCTGGAGGGTGAAAAGATCGTCAAAGCAACGCCCCATTTAGGGTATCTTCACCGAGGTGTGGAGAAGCTAGCGGAGGTATCTACCTATAATCAAGTCATTCCACTGACGGATCGGCTGGATTATGTCTGTTCCATGACCAATAATTTTTCTTATGTCCGAGCCGTAGAGAAGCTATTGCAAATTGAAATCCCAGAACGAGGGGAATATGTTCGGACCATTGTGGCAGAAATGCAAAGATTGGCAGGACATCTTTTCTGGCTGGGGACACAGGCTCTGGATATCGGGGCCATGACTGTGTTTTTCTTCACCTTTCGAGAACGAGAGGTTCTGCTCAACATGTTTGAGAAAATTTGCGGGGCTCGTCTTACCATGAGTTATTATCGGGTCGGCGGGGTGGATCAGGATTTAACCCCGGAGGTGATCGTCCAGCTTCGGGATTTTCTGAAAGAGTTTCCACCTAAAATTGAGGAATATAATACCTTGTTGGAAACCAACCGGATCTGGTTGGCCCGAACGAAAGGAATCGCCTATATCTCCGCAGAGGATGCCATCAATTTTGGACTGACAGGACCTCCGCTAAGAGGATCAGGGGTCAATTATGATATCCGAAAGGCGGAGCCCTATGCGGCCTATGACAAAGTGGAGTGGGATGTCCCCATGGGAAAAAACGGGGATACCTATGATCGGTATTGGGTTCGCGTGCAGGAGATGAAACAATCCGCCCGGATTATTAGTCAATGCCTAGACCAGCTTCCGGAAGGGCCTTTTTTGGCCGATCTTCCCAAGTTTACCCTTCCTCCAAAATCGTTGGTCATGTCGGATATGGAGAGTTTAATCCATCACTTTAAACTGGTGACGGAAGGGTTTCGCGTTCCCCCCGGTGAAACCTATTGCGGGACGGAAGCTCCGAAAGGAGAGCTTGGATTTTACATTGTCAGTGATGGGAGCGGAAAACCCTACCGGATGAAAATCCGATCACCCTCCTTTATCCATATGGGTGCGTTTGATTATATGGCCCGGGGGTATATGATTGCCGATGTTGTGACCATCTTTGGAACATACGATGTGGTAATGGGAGAATGTGACCGATGATCAAGGAATTACCGAAGCGGTACTCTGATGAAATTGAAATGGAGGTTCGAGAAATCCTTGGGCAATTTCCGCTTAAACGCTCTGCCTTACTTCCGATTTTACACTTGGTTCAGAGGGAGGAGGGCTATATTTCTGAGGAAGCCATGCGCTGGGTAGCCCGGGTGCTTGATTTGACTCCCATTCAGGTTTATGAAGTGGTGACGTTTTATACCCTCTTTAACCAAAAGCCGGTGGGGAAATACCATTTGCAGGTTTGTAAAACTCTATCCTGCGCTTTGGTGGGTGCTGGGCAGTTGATTTCCCACCTGGAGAATAAATTGGGGATAAAAGTGGGGGAAACCACCGAGGATGGTCTTTTTACACTCAAGACCGTTGAGTGTTTGGCCTCCTGTGGAACTTCTCCCATGATGCAGGTGAATGATGCGTATTATGAAAACCTCAATGGCGAAAAAGTAGATGCTCTTTTGGAGGAACTTCGGGCGAAGGCAACAAATTAATATTCTATAGAAGGTTGATGAATGACTCACGAAAAAGTTTTATTTAAAAATATGGAGGTTCCGGGGTATCAGGGTGATATGAAGGCTTACCTGGCCGTGGGAGGGTATGAGAGTCTCAAAAAAACTCTCAAAGGAATTACCCCTGAACAGATCATTGAAATGGTTAAAAAATCCGGGTTGCGGGGAAGAGGCGGGGCTGGTTTTCCCACCGGCCTGAAGTGGAGCTTCATCCCGAAGGATCCATCTCTTCCAAAATATTTGTGCTGCAATGCCGATGAGAGTGAGCCGGGAACTTTTAAGGACAGACAGCTATTGGAACGGGATCCCCATCAAATGATTGAAGGGATGATCATTGCCTGTTATGCCATCGGAGCCAAAAAAGGGTTTATCTATATTCGAGGGGAATTCGGGTATCCGGCCAAGGTGCTCGAACGGTCCCTGCGTGAAGCCTATGAACAAGGGTTTCTCGGAAAAGATATCCTTGGGAGCCGGTTTGATCTGGACATCATATTATATCGAGGGGCCGGGGCCTATATCTGTGGGGAGGAGACCGCGCTGATGGAATCTTTAGAGGGAAAAAGGGGACTTCCCAGATTTAAACCTCCCTTTCCCGCTACCCACGGTTTATATGGCAAACCCACCGTGATTAACAACGTGGAGACTCTTGCCAATTTGCCCTATATCATTGGAAAAGGGCCGGAATGGTATGCTGCCATAGGAACCCAGAAAAGCCCTGGGACCCGCATTTTCTCCGTGAGCGGTCATGTGAAAAGACCCGGCAATTATGAGGTTCCTCTGGGTAGCCCGATGAGGGAGTTGATTTACGATTTGGCGGGAGGCATAAGAGATGATCGGAAATTAAAGGCAGTGATTCCAGGGGGTGCTTCAGCCGCTTTCCTCACGGAGGAACATCTGGATGTCAAGATGGATTTTGAGTCGATGGCTCAAGTGGGGTCCATGCTGGGTTCTGGAGGAGTGACTGTCATGGATGATTCCACCTGCATGGTTTGGGCGGCCTTAAACCTGATGGCTTTTTTTCATCACGAGTGTTGCGGAAAATGTACTCCTTGCCGGGAGGGAAGCTCCTGGCTCTACCAAATCATGCATCGCATTGAGCACGGGGAAGGAAGGATGAAGGATCTGGATCTTCTGGTTGCTCTCAGCGATAATATTGCAGGAAAAACGGTTTGTGCTTTTGGGGATGCGGAAGTGGCTCCTATTTTAAGCACCTTAAAACATTTTCGGGCCGAATATGAAGCCCATATTCAATCGAGGGCCTGCCCCTTCTCAGGAGCGGACAAGCTCATCATGATTGGAGGTTAGGAAAACAAGATGTTAGTCACGGTCAAAATTGACGGGAAGGAAGTGAAGGTAGAGAAAGGGAGCCTCCTCATTGAGGCCGCTAAACGGGCAGGGGTTGATGTTCCCCATTTCTGCTATCACCCGAAATTAGACCCTGATGCCAATTGCCGAATGTGCCTAGTGGAAATTGAAAAAATTCCAAAACTACAAACCGCCTGCAGTACGCCTGTGACGGATGGGATGGTGGTGTTCAGTTCAAAAGAAAATGTGACCAAGGCAAGAAATGGAGTAATGGAATTTATTTTGTCCAATCATCCTCTGGATTGCCCGATCTGTGACCAAGGGGGGGATTGTCAACTTCAGGACACGGCCCACGACTACAGCGCCAGGGGAAGGTTTGGAGAAGAAAAGCGACAGTTTGAAAAAGAATATTTTGGGCCTTTTATTGATAAAGAAATGAATCGTTGTGTTACCTGTCTTCGCTGTGTGCGTTATTGCGATGAGGTCCTGGATGTCAAAGCGCTGGGGCCGTTTGACAGGGGAACCTTTACCCAAATCGGAGCTTTTGGCCATAATGAATTAAACTGTGAATTCTGTGGAGGCTGTATTCAGATCTGTCCGGTGGGTGCTTTGACCAACCGTTTGCCAATGTATGAGTACCGTCCTTGGGAGCTCAAGGAAACCATTACCATTTGCAACTATTGCGGCGATGGATGTGAGTTGTCCCTGGCCACCCGCGGGGGGGAGGTTATGCGTGTGACATCGACCTGGGGTGAAGGGCGAAATGAAGGGGACCTCTGTGCAAAGGGTTATTTTGGATATCCGGTTATTCACCAAAAGGAACGTTTGTCTGTACCCTCCGTTCGGAGCGAAGGGGGCCGAGAAGAAATCATTTGGGAGGAAGCTATTCCGGAGGTGGCAGGACGATTGGGCCGGATCAAAGCCGACTACGGTGGAGAGGCCATTGCTGGAATGATCTCTGCCCGCTGTACCAATGAGGATCTTTACCTGTTTCAAAAATTGATGCGGCAGGTTTTACAAACCAATCATGTGGATAGCTCTGCCCGTTATGGGCATATGAATGCGGTTCTGGGATTTAAAAAAGTCATGGGTCTGTCCCGAAGTACCGTAACCTATGAAGAGATTGTCGGAGCACAGGCCTTGCTTCTTTTTGGAGCCGATATTACAGAGACCAATTCCATTACCGGGATCAAAGTTAAGGAAGCGGTGAAAAAACATCATGCAAGGCTCATTAGTGTGGATCCATTCCAAACGAATATTTCCCGACTGGCGTCTCATCCCCTTCATTTAAAGCTGGGGGCAGACCGTTGGCTCATTCGGGGGATGATTAAAGCGATTTTAGAGGAAAGTTTTCACGACCGTGGGTTGGAGAAGGAAGGGGCACGCTATCTCGCTCAGTGGAGGCGGTTGAGTGGATCCCTTTCTGATGAGGAGTTGGAGGAAAGGACAGGCGTTTCGCCTCGAGATTGGAAGGAAGCCGCCCGTTTGTATGCAACCTCCGAGCGTGCGATCATTATTTTTGGGCAGGGAATTACCCGTGAAAAAAATGGGTATGCTGCCACGATGGATCTTTTGGATCTGGCCTTGATTTCGGGGAAACTAACCGCGCCCGGGTGCGGCCTTTTGCACCTTTGTGAGGAAAACAATGAACAGGGGGCGTTGGACATGGGGGTGGCCCCGGAATTTTTACCGGGTGGGATGTGGGCTTCTGAACAGTTGACCCGTGAACGGATGGGAAAACTTTGGAATTGTGAACTCCCCGTTTTTAAGGGGGCTACCTTTCCCGAGATGCTGGAGAAAATCGATCGGGGTGAGATTAAAGCGCTGTACCTGGTGGGTGAGGATCCGGTCGGTACGTTACCTGAGTCCTATCGTGTCAAGGAGATCCTTGGAAAATTAGACCTTCTCATTTGTCAGGATATTTTTCTTACCGAAACCGGAGCCATGTCCCATATTCTTCTGCCCGCCGCAGGATATGCCGAGAAAGAAGGAACCTTTACCAATCATGAGGGATACGTACAAAAGGTGAGGAAAGCCCTTGAACCTTTTATCGATCGGAAACCTGATTGGGAAATTTTTGCTTTGATTGCCCAGTCCTTCGAAGCCCCTTTTGAATATGAAAGTTCACGGGAGATTAAACGGGAAATTATGCGGGCCATATCCGGTTATTATGGAGAAAGGCACTCCCAAGCAAGCCTTCAAGAAACCGTTGGACGGGGAGTGGCCTCTTATGTTACCGGAGGTTATGAGCAGGGGTTTTCAGATCGCGTGGTTTTACCCGGGTATTTAGAGGGGAACGGATTTCAATTGGTAATGGGACAAGTCCTTTTTCATTCTGGAAAATTAACTAAGAGGTCCAGTGCGTTAATGCAAATGGCATCAGACCCGTCACTTTTAATTCATCCCGATGATGCAAACCGATTGGGCCTACAGGAAGGGGATAAGGTTCGGCTTTCCTCCCCGGGGGGAGAGGTCAAGGTCGGTGTGAAATTAAGTGAAAAATATCCGCCCGGAGTTGTTTTTTACCCTGAGCATTTGGCTGAAAAACCGATAAGAAATCTGGTTCAATATAACGTTGATTCTGTGACAGGGGTTCCCTATTATCATACAGGGCCAATTCACATTGAAAAAGAGGGTGGTTTGTGATGGAAGCAGGGGCATTGCTCATAGGGGTATTAATTGTCATAACCCTAGTTTTGGTGACGGTTTTAGGGCACGTGGCTTATTTAACCTATTTTGAACGAAAGATTCTAGGGCATATGCAAGACCGGTTGGGGCCAATGGAGGTGGGATTCCATGGTTTGTTGCAGCCGATTGCCGATGGGCTAAAACTTTTTTTCAAAGAGGACATTGTACCCTCTGGGGCTAATAAAATTATCTTCAGCGTGGCCCCAATTATTTCTTTGGTCCCGGCTTTAATTGGGTTTGCGGTCATTCCATTTGGAAGAGATGAGACCTCTTTTTTTGGAATTACGCTTCACCCCTATATTAGTGATCTGAATATTGGAATTCTCTATATACTAGCTTTTTCTTCGGTAGGGGCCTACGGCATATTGTTGGGGGGCTGGTCCTCCAACAGTAAATATTCCCTTCTGGGGGGACTGCGTTCTGCCGCCCAGGTCATCAGTTACGAATTGACGCTGGGCCTTTCGTTGGTTGGCGTTCTGCTCATGTCGGGATCTCTCAGCATGGTTACCATCACGGAAGGCCAAGCAGGTGGATTTTGGAATTGGCACATTTTTGCCATGCCTTTTCCTCAAATATTTGCTTTTGCCGTATATGTTATATCGGCCGTTGCCGAGACCAACCGCCTTCCATTTGATCTTCCCGAAGCAGAGAGCGAGTTGGTTGCGGGTTTCTTCACAGAGTACAGTGGAATGCGGTTTGCCTTCTTCTTTTTGGCGGAATATGCCAACATGATCTTGGTTTCTGCCATTGCCACGGTCATGTTTTTAGGGGGGTGGCATTCACCGGTTGCATTTTTGGATTTCATTCCTCCGGTGGTATGGTTTTTAATCAAGGTTTATGGGTTTCTCTTTTTCTTTTTCTGGATTCGTGCGACCCTGCCCCGATTACGATACGACCAACTCATGAAATTTGGATGGAAAATCATGTTGCCCATTGCCCTGGCCAATGTGGTGCTTTCTTCTGTTTTGATTTATGTTTTTAAGTAAACAGAAAGGTTTTATGAAATGATAACCCTCAAAAAAGCTCTCTATACCATCTTTTTTGTTGAAATCCTCAAAGGATTGGGGGTTACTTTTAAACATATGTTCGTGAAATCCATCACCCTCCAATATCCCCATGTCAAACCTGATCTTCCTGAGAATTACCGTGGAATGTTATGCCTTCTACGCTATGATGATGGAACGGATAAATGCGTGGGATGTTCCCTTTGCGAGGCGGCTTGTCCTTCCCATACCATTTTGGTGGTGGGGGCAGAGGAAGAAGGGAACCCCTTAAAGCGGTACGCCAAGGAATATTATATCGATATTACCCGTTGTGTTTTTTGTGGTTTTTGTGTTACCGCTTGTCCGGTGGATGCTTTGGGGATGACCAAAGAGTTTGAATTTGCCACTGCGGACAAGCGTGATTTGGTGTTAAATAAGGAAACTCTCCTCGCGATCGGTGATAAAGGATTCCCCAATCGTCCCCCCAAGCCCGCATTTATGACCTCCTGCGAAGGGAATGTATTCCTGGAGGCAGCGAAAGCCAAAGACTATCCCCAAAAAAAGGTGTTTAGGGAATGACCCTATTCCTGTTTTTCTATTTTGCATCTGTAATCGTGGTGACCGGGGTGTTGGTCATTGCCCTGCGGAATCCCATGTATAGTGCCATTTCTCTTCTCGTCATGTTTTTTCATATCGCGGGAATTTATGTGGTCCTCAATGCCGAGTTTATTGCCGTGATCCAAATATTGATTTATGCTGGGGCCATATTGGTTTTATATCTTTTTGTGGTGATGCTGCTGAACTTCAAAAATGAAGAGCGGTTTCAGAACCAACTTCTTCCTGCTCTGTTGATTGGGTTGACGGTTTTTACAATTATTAGTGTTGTATTTTTTAAAACCCATTTTAAAGGGATCCCAGGTGAGTATACAATTGAACGGATCCAAAAAATGGGAAATACCCAGGCAGTGGGAGAGGTTCTCTATACTTCCTACCTGCTTCCCTTTGAAATTGCCTCCCTCATTTTATTGGTGGCCATGGTTGGCGCTATCGTTCTCACCAAAAAAGGCTTGATGCGGAAAGATTAAAATATCCCTGCCTGTTTCTGGAGCCAACGGACATAGCCGATGATGTGGGTTACCTCCTCCTGGGGCACCCCTGGGAGTTTGGGCATATCCCCAAATTTCCAATGATGGGCACGGACCCCATTTCGTACCGCCAAATGAAAGCTTGCGTCTCCATGGTGGTTCGGTTCATATATTTTCGAGATAAAGGAGGGGCCTTTATCCGTACCCTTGGCTTTTTCTCCATGACATGCTGCGCATCTTGCATGAAACAGCTCCTCCCCTTTTATAAATTGAGGGGGAAGGTTCGAAGTCGAAGTGATTTGTTCTTCATGGGTTCGAGTCTCTTCCGAATTTGTTTCCGTGCACCCAAATAAGAAAAGAATATGAATCAAAGCAAATCCCAATATCCATATTTTCATCCCCTTTACCTCCCTTTTAATTCCAAAGTTTTATAAAAAACTACTAGCCGAATTTTGAAAACCCTCTTTCTTCCATTTCAAGGGTTCCCCTTTTGCCGTCATTCCCGAAGGTTTTATCGGGAAACCAGTTCATGTATAATCGAAAGCTCCTTGATTGCTGATCCACGCTTAAGGCAAACCGGGCATTTTTTGCGGGAGTTTCAACCTATTAGACCTTTGAACCCTCCCTAAATTTTGTTAAGATAACCCTCCATGTCTAAGAACCCGGTTAAACCTTTTCAGAATATTGATATTGTTTTAGTGAGACCTCTTCGCCCCGGAAATATCGGCTCGGCCGCAAGGGCCATGAAGAATATGGGTTTTTCAAGTTTGTCTCTGGTGGATGCTTGCAACCATTTGGTGTCGGAAGCCTATCAAATGGCTTATGGTGCCCATGATGTTTTGGAAGGGGCCAAACATTATGCGACGTTATCCGAGGCCAGTAGTGTCCCAACGTTGAATGGGTTGCCTGTTCTAACTTATAGAGAAATATTGGTTTTTCTTTTAAAGTGCAATTTTTCGATTTGAAATATTTCTGTCCGATAGGCCACACTTCCGTATACCTGCAGAAGGAGATGGC